>JALVJB010000169.1 GCA_027034115.1 Acidilobaceae archaeon
TCCCTCGGCGGTACCACTAGGGATAGGAAGCCGCCTCCCCTAATTGTCTCGGCGGCGCTGGCGATGACCGATGGCCTGAGGAGGCCCGGGCTAGCAATTACACCGGATCCGAACTCCATTCCGAGGTAGTCCTCGATATCCATGGGGCTGTACTCCGCGGTGCATGCCCCGATGCGGTAGTCGCGTGGAGCCACTAGGAGGCAGTTCCCGTGGGCCAGCCTGGCGAATAATCTTACTCCCTCCTCGAGCCGTCTAGTATGGTAGACTATGAGCGCTCTGTAGCCTGTTGAGGCGGCCTTTTCCAGGATCCTCGCCGTTTGCCTGCAGAGCGGCTGGCTCATACCCTCATCTTACCCTCCAGTGTGGGGCATGTCCCACTCTTCGAGTCTCCACTAAACAGCCACGCTAAGCGTCTTCGCCTCCCTTAAAACCGTTCCTTTAACCCTGTTAAGAGAGGTGAGGGTAGAGATGAAGAAGATCTTAAGGATGCCCAGGATAAGGAGGAGAAGGCAGGTAGAGGAGCCGGTAGGGATCCCCAGCAGCCTACTAGCGGAGCTGGCCGAGATGGGGGTAGTAGAGGTATCGGCGAGCCTGGCGAGGCCCGTGAACCTAGACCCCGCAGAGGCTGAGAGAGCCAGGTGGTACGCCCGCCACGGCTACCTGGCATTCGTGAACACTTCAAGATAACCCGAAGACTTCGCCTAGAATCCTCCTAGTTTTTTGGTAAACATTCACCGCTAGTAGCAGTGGCCCCCACAGTTGGGGGTCCCTCAGGTTACCCCCTATCTCCCTCATAATGCGGGGGTCCCTCTCAGCCAGGTAGCCGGCGTAGCCCCTGACACCCTCCGCCACTAGGTCCTCGGGCGCGTTGAAGAATAGGGCGTAGTAGGTGTATACAACGAGGTCCCAGGCTCCGCGTCTAGGGTTGAAACGTCTAGCCTGCTCCGCATCAATTATCCCCGCCTCCCCACTATCGCTGGCGATGAAGTTTCCCGGGTTAGCATCGCCGAGCACGTACCCGCTTAGATGTATCCTTGCGAGCGCCTTGCCCGAGGCAATCCAATCCACTGGCTCCTGGCTCCCCAGCACGGGCCTGCCCTCCAGGAAGCTACGGGCCATCATGGCCTGGAAGTACTGGCCGCAAAACCCCAGTATTCGCGGAGTAGGGATTATGTTACGCAAGAGGCGGAGGTACTTGTATTCGTTGGCAAGCCTGGCCTTAGGCCTAATAAGGTACCTCGCAATCCCGCCGCCCGCAATGCTGGCCGGCAACCACTTCACGAGCATCCGAGTATACTCCTTTACCGCAACCCGCCCTGAGGGACCCTCACAGACGAGGGTGGACGCAGTCCACTGGGTCCTCTTACACCTGGCCTCGCCGCCCGTGTAGCGGGAGGCCATTCCTTCAGGCTTGGGGCACTCGTGGAAGTAGTCTCCCTCGGGGGTAGCGACCAGAGGGCTCGGGTCAACAGGGTCCCCCGCGGTGGCGGGGTCGCATAGGTGTAGCTCTCCTGCAAGTCTACGGGCTATACTGGTGAGGAGGCCCGCTGCTTTTATTCTCCACTTGCTAGCCTCTACTCTTAAAACCTCTCTGTACTTCCTAGGTGCTAGGGCTACGAGTCCGTCCTCTAGGCTGCCGATCCTCGATGCCAGCGTGCTATACTCATTGTCTAGGATGCTAGGCTCTAGCCCTTCGCGGACTAGGCATCCCAGGTCGTGCCATAGTAGCCTGGCTCTGGAGTATGGGAAGTAGGAGGGTCTAACCCGGACCTGTGAGATTAGCTTTCCGATCCTAGCCTGAAGGTCCGCCGCCTGCTCAGCCATTACCCTAAGCCTGTAGGCCTCTACTAGCCCGGCGAGCTCCTCATCGTAGTCTATGGATGGTAGGAGGAGTCCGGCTATCCTCTCCCCGAAGAGGCTGAGCCTGGCGTCGGCCTCGAACCACTGCTTTCCTACATGTAGTACTCTCGCCTCCCGGTTCCACTTGGGCAGTTGAGTTGAATCCTCAATGATTACTCGGTATCCTTTCCCCCTGATCTCCGCCAAACCACTCGCCCCTCACGATCACGGATCTCGATTATCCTATGTAATGGTATGACGGTCCAGTCATCGTCTAGGTAGATGGCCCAGCCAGTGACCCTAGTTATCCTTCGAGCCTCAACGCTTCTCAACCTAGCCCCCTGCTCCCGTGTACGATCGATGTAGACTATCTGGTAGTCGGTGTGACCCGTGTAGATGGCTCTGTTCACGGCTTCCCGTATACGGCTCCTCCTCTTCGCCATACTAGTGATACCGCCCCCACCCCGGGTCGAGGGTCCCTCGACTCCGGCATGATACTGAGATTGTAGTCGACGACCATAATTATAACGTTGCAGTGTCAAGGGTTTGTGTGAGGGGTGCGAAGGAGGATGGCTGGCGGGGAGTGCATATTCTGCAGGATAGCTAGGAGAGAGGCGCCAGCCCATATAGTATACGAGGACGATAACGTACTCGTCTTCCTAGACATCTACCCCGTGGAGAAGGGCCACCTCCTAGTAATCCCCCGGAACCACTACGAATCCGTGATGGACGCCCCGCCGCGGGTAGCGGCTAGGGTTCTCGCCACCGCGGCCGCCCTAGCGAGGCTCTACCGGGAGAGGCTGGGGGCTCCAGGCGTAAACATACTAGCAAACTCTGGCAGGCCAGCCGGGCAGGAGGTCTTCCACTTCCACGTTCACGTGATACCCCGGTGGAGGGGTGGAGGGTGGAGGACCCTCTTCATGAGGCACAGGCTAACAGAGGAGGAGGCGAG
>JALVJB010000170.1 GCA_027034115.1 Acidilobaceae archaeon
TATCGAATAGCTTCATGAAGCTTAGAGGCCCGCTTGCTAGGCCTCCACTGCTCGTTACGACATCGTTTTCGGGTCTTAGCTCTGAGAAGTCGTAGCCTGTTCCTCCCCCATGCTGGTGTATTAGGGCCTGGGCTCTCACAGCATCCATTATGCCCTCTCCCTCCTCGGTAGTCATGGAGTCCCTGACAGGGACTACGAAACAAGCGGAGAGTATTCCTAGCCTAGTCCCCGAGTTCATTAGTGTTGGGCTGTTGGGGATGAAGCGGAGGCTACTCATTATATCGTAGAATACCTCCTCTAGCTTCTTAACTTCTTCCTCGCTCTTACCATAGGCTAAATCAACTCGAGATATGTGCTTTGCAACCCTCCTAAACATCATTTGCGGTGTTTCCCTAAACCTCCACGTGCTAGTATCCTTGAGCAAATACCTGGCTTCTAAGACTTTGATAGCGTTGAAGGTTAGCAGGAGATCCCGCTCGTCGAAGTCTTTCCAGCCGCCTTTACCGTAGACATCATTGTATATCCTAGCGAGCTCGAACCTCTTAGCAGCCTCGAACCACCTGGGGTCTCTTATACCCCTAACTACCATTAACCTGGCTATCCTATCCGTTATGGTTGCAGTGTATATTTTTTCTTCTTTTCCAAGCTCTTCCAAGAGCTCTGCTAGTAGGCTATCGACATCCTCCTGTGATAGGCCTACGGCTGTGACCGCTTTCTCAATACTCTTTCTAAGCTTTGAGACTTCGAACCTCTCTACCCTTCCATCTCTCTTGATTACTGTTGCCTGCATCGCGGCATCCCTCCAGCGTAAATGCCTGGCCCAGGTTAACTCCCGCAAATTGGTAAGGTAGGTCCCGTGGTGGCAGTTAGGGATTCTTGTATTGATTGGGCCTTGTTGCTTTTAGATACCCTATGGAGCTGGGTATTACCTGTTAAGTGTAGCTTGCCCGTCCTTTATCCCAAGAATTTTACCTCCTATCAGGGTTGACTGGTAATCCGGACAAGAATTGGCAAGAACTCGAAGGAAGAGGAAGTCTAGGAAATTCGACTACGAAAGCGCTGTCCCCGAAGTAGTTAGAGGAGTAGTTGAGAGGCTAGGCCTCGATTATCTGGGCCTAAGCTATGATGAACTCCGGGAAGTCATAGAACCTATTGTTGTTGAGATCGTTGAGAATAGGAAGACTAAGCCTTCCATTGAAAGTCTAATTAAAAGAATAATTAATAATAAACAGTTATTATTTAAGGCTATCGCCTCTAAGCTCGCGGGAAAAGAAGAACTAACCCTCGAACAACTCGAGTTTATAATTACAAACGCTCCAGAGCTAGCTGGCAGAGCGGCACCTCTCCTCTACGATAAAGCTAGGCGCCTACAAGCCGATTACCTAATCGACTCCCTTAGATATCTCTGGCAGAGGTACGGTAAACCTACGAGGATTCGGTGCCCCTACTGTGGCTTCTACTCTGTGACACCAGATATGAAGTGTATCGTGTGTGGAAGGGAAGTTGACGAGCGCGACTTGAAGCAGTCCATAGGCTTTGAGAAATTGCTTAGAGAATTTGCAGAGCATAGCGATAGGGCGCTAGTCGAGGAGGTCATTAGGGCTGGCTATGTTATCTACGATGGGGAAATACACCCTCCCAGTGCAGCTCCGCTACACAGGGCTGGAGTGCAACTATTTCTCAGTAGGAGAGAGAAGGAGCTACTTCGCAGTATTCTCGAGGAGGCGCGGGACTCCTAGACTCTTACAATAGCTGCAGGCTCCTTTACTGCGGGCGAATCCCCCGCAGTATGGGCATTTATTCCACTTTTCAGAAAGGTTTATGGCGAGTCTCTCCAGGGTTTTAGTACTACTGAATTCTAGTTCCGGCCTCGAACCCATCAGTGATAGGAACGGTATCTTCGACGGTAAGGCTGGGGTGCAGAGAGGGTCTACCCACGCCTCATCAATAAACGCATAGGCTGTTAGAGCCTCGGCTTCTACTCGGTGAAGGTAATGTATAGTTGGGGGTTCTGTCCATGGGAGGGCTGGAAGAGCCTCGCTTAGACCCTCCGGGTCTCCTTCAAGGAGGGCTTCTAGTGCGAGTAAGTTGCTAGTAGTCCTGTCTAGGGGGTAGAGGAGCGCCTCGGCCCCCAACTCTCTAGCCAGAGTTAACCCCCACGCCCTCTCTAGGCGCACGCATGCAATCATGCTAAGCTCGTCGCCCTTTACAGCTGGGAATTCCCGTTTAACCTTTTCCACAACGGTTCTTCGAGAAGCTACTTCTAGGGTCTCGTTAACTTGCTCCATTCCCTCCAACTGAGAGGGAATAATAACTATTATTTTCACGTTAAATTTTGACTCTACCTTTGCCACCAAGCGGAGGCCAGCTAGCGAGAAAGCGGGGCTACTAGGCCTTACCACAAGAGCTATCCTAGAGTTAGGCCTAAGGAGACCGGACTCGCCTATAACTCTCTTAACGGGTCTAGCTAGGATTCTCTCAAGGCATCTCGGGCATAAGCGGTGCCCGCTGTAGGTTCTAAGGTAGACGGCTTTGTTTTTCTTACACACGTCACAGGTAACCACTCGTGACACCTTGGCCTGAGGGGCGCCTTGCCAGGAATCCTTTGGAGGCGATCGCCCAGCTTATATTCATGGAATCCTCTCCTATCGTAATGCTTATATAGAAGTGATGTAACCATGCACAACCGGAGTCCAAGTAGGGAAAGGTGACAGGAAATGGCGGCAGGAGTACCCGTGCTGATACTGAAGGAGGGAACCCAGAGGACCTACGGGA
>JALVJB010000171.1 GCA_027034115.1 Acidilobaceae archaeon
TCGGGGTCTCCGTGTACTAGTATTACTCGTTGTAGGCCGCGGATTCCTGCTAGTAGGCGTAGTATTCCTTGCTGGTCTGTGTGGCTTGAGAAGTCGAACCATTGTATCCTGGCCTTGACGGGTATTTGCTGGTCTCCGTAGGTTCCCTCTAGTAGTATCTGCCTGCCAGGGGTGCCTTCGGCCTGGTAGCTCACCATGAACACTGCGTTTTTGGGGTCTGTTGCTATCTTTTTGAGGTAGTATAGGCTTGGGCCTCCCTTCAGCATGCCCGCGCTGGATATTATGACTCCCGGCTTCCTGTAGGCTCTCCTCCTGTCCTGCCAGCCCCTTACCATGTTGAACATTCCAGCCGCCTTTGCTAGGAGCCTGTTGTCCCTGAGGTAGTCTCCATGGGCTAGGTATAGGTCTGTTACCTGCCTTATCATCCCGTCTACCCATACGTCGTAGGGGAAGTCTCTCTCAGCTAGTATGCTCATTATCTCCTGTCCCCGGGAGACGCTGAATGACGGCACCAGTACTACTCCGCCTTTCCTTACTACCTCGAGGACCGCATCGTAGAACAGCCTCTCAGTCTCCCGCCTGTCGGGGTGGTTTGTTGCCCCGTATGTCGACTCTACTATGACTGTGTCGGCCTTGACTCCCTCGAGGAGTGCGGGGGCCATTAGTTTTGTTTCAATAGTGTTGGCATCGCTCGTGTACAGTATCCTGTGACCGTCGACTTCTACGAGGACGGCGGCGCTACCAGGTATGTGGCCGTTGTAGAGGAGGCGGAAGGCGAACTCCCCGGCCTCCACCTCTTCATCATAGCCTATAGCGGTGGCGCCCCGCAGCATGTCCTCGACGCTCTTCTCATCGTAGGGTAGGAAGGGGCCGTTCAGCTTTATCATGTCGTAGAGTAGGAGGCGTGAGACGTCAAGTGTTAGGGGCGTGGCGTAGAGCCGGGGGCTTACGCTCACGTAGAGGCTTGGAGCAGCCCCTATATGGTCGAGGTGGCTGTGAGTCAGTATTAGGGCGTCCAGGTCACGTGGCCTAACGTGGCCTGGGAAGATTGGGTGGTCTTCTTCGTCGAAGTTAGTCCCATAATCCATTAGGAGGAGGCGGCCATTCCTCCTAACAGCTATGGCCGCTCTCCCAACCTCTCTCCCACTTCCAAGCACGATTATACTCGGCTTATCCATGCCTCCAGTCACCATCATATTCTCTCCTAATGCTTCCCGGGTTTGCCTCACTTCTTACCCCACTATACTGGTACTGGGGTTGAGTAGGCTGTGGACATACCCTTCGAGGATAGAGTCTCCTCGAGGCCTTAAATATTAGCGGGTGATGTGTTTATTCATATTAACTCTGAACTATATAGTAGAGCCGGTGACCGAACTGGTGGCAGGGAATTATACGAGCCTCAATGATATAAGAGAGTGGCTTGTTAACGGCGTCGACAACCCCGAAACCATCGTGGACCTCCGCTGGCACGTCCTCGACGAGAAAAAGGAAGACGGGAAAGTAGTATCGCTAAGGGTCACGCATCCAAGCCTACCCCTAGACCTTACAGTAACCGACCTCGAGAGGCAGGACTATAAGAGCAAGGTCGTGAGGCTGAGCGTGAGCACGGGCATATACACGATCGACCTAGACCCGGACTCGAAGGTGACGCTCTACAGGAAGCTACTCCTATTATCCAAAGTACCACTAGTCAAACCATCGATAGCCGGAGAGGAACACGAGATAATACTAATAGTAGACCTCGACAAGAAGGATCTATCGAAGGAGGAGTTCGACGAGGCGTTAAACGATCTACTAACAGCCTTCCTCTACCTAGCTAAAGTGGAGCCCCTGAGCGAGATGATAGAAGCCAAGACCACAGAAGTGCTGCAGAGGCTGGTGGCCAAATGGCACGAGAAGGGTAAGAGCAGGATGGAGGCAATAAGAGCCCTCACGAAGGCAGGACTCGACCAGAGAATCGCCGAGGAAATAGTCAACCAGGTATACCCTGGAGCCAAGAAGGAGAGGCTCGGAGACATGATCAGGTACTAGGAAGCCGTCCGGCGAGCGCGTCGACGAAGGCTTCAATATCGCTCAGACTATTGTAGAGGTGTATAGAGACCCTCAAACCATAGGAGCCGCCGCGCCCCCTAGCACTAACCGCCAAACCTCGAGTCAAAAGCCTCCGACCCACCTCCAACACCTCGCTTTTCCTAACCCACGCCTCCACAAGGACAATACTGGACCTAGCCCCCTCAGGCATGTAAGACCAGCTCGTCTCTACCCCCCTATCCTCGAGCACCTCGACGAGGTGCCTCGCCAATTCTAAGTTATGCTTCTCAATCCTCCCCACCCCAATACTGGCGAGCATGGACAAGCTAGCCCGAGCCCCCTCAAGTTCCGGGAGGCTCACACCAGTGGGAGCCGAGAACCGGTGGCCGTCACCCCTCAACGGGTGCGGCTCCTCATGGCCTCCCAGCCAGTACTCGTCCCAGTCCCTTATTAGGAGGTTCCCAAGCCCCGATACTGGAGGGTCCCTCTCCCTCAGCCTACTATTAGAATAACAGAGAGCTATGCTAGAGTGCGGTGCTAAGAGCCACTTCTTCACGCTAGCAGCGTAAGCGTCGGCTCCATCCTCTCCGTCACGGAGTGTTAGGGCTCCGAAATGCTGTACACTATCCACTATAAGGTACGAGCCCGTCTTACGGGCCCTACGGGATAGCCTTCCAATGTCGAGCCGGTAACCCTCCACCCATGTAACAGCGCTAGCAACTATGACTCCCGGCTCCTCC
>JALVJB010000172.1 GCA_027034115.1 Acidilobaceae archaeon
GCCGCTATGCTCATTATGAATATTATCGCAAGGATGCTACTTAGTACCGCTTTTTTCATTTTGGACTCACCCATTCACCCTGGAGGATTCTGTGATTATTAGTTGAAAGGGAGGCAGGTATTTAACCCTCTCGGTGTATATAATTATATTTAAATTAAATTATTCAAGTAATTGTCTAGAATAGGTCAAGTACTCATGAACAGCTAGAGCCTCGGCTAACCCGGTGCTCATCACAGCCCCCGGTTATGAGGGGCTCTAGGCTAGCTAGGTCTTCATCGGCTTCTTACCCTGCTCTTCTGGGATTACCGCGTAAATTTTCACTATCCGGCCCTCTCCTTCGCCATTGCAGGCTACTTTGGCTCCAACATAGTCACCCTCACGGAACTGCCTGGTGTGCTCTTTATCCCCGCAGACTATTACTGTGTAGACTTTCTTATTTGATGATTTTTGAAGTTTCTTTAACTCGTTTGCCTGCTGGATGGCAAGGATTATCGCTAAGCCCAGGAAGAGTAGGAGGAGGAGGGATTGCAACCAATCGGGGAACAATGCATTTCCAGTCATTGGATATTCACCTTACGCCCAACGTGTTACCTACACCGACTACTACTACAACGTCGCCCTCCCTGGTTTCCTGCTTTATAAGCTCCTTGACGCGCTCCACGGCTTTATCGACGCCCTCCGCGATCTCCTTTTTCATAGCTTGAATGGCCTCCTCCATCCCCATCTTTATAATAACTGCGCGGAGGGGGATTCCGTGTGTCGCGGCTATTCTCTCGAAGCTTATCTTCTCGGGTCCAGGGTCTCCTATGGCGGCGCCTACGCCATCCGCGATGCTCCCAGTTTCCTCGCCCTCGAGTTTGAGAGCTGCGTCAACGGTTATGAGGAGTGAAGGCTTCTCTCCCTTTTCGACTAGCTCTTCAATTAGCTTCGCGGTGGCGTAGCCGGGTTTGCCTACGCTGGAAGCGGGTCCCTTCGCCTTGATTATGTACGCCTTTCTTCCCTCGACTGTTACCTGGGCGTAGACTGTTTCCTCCTCTATCTCTTGCCACTCCGCATCATATCCTGCCAGCCTGAGAGCTACCATTGGCCCGGCCGCGTCGCCTATGGGTGTTCCCGCGATGAAGTCATCCAGGGCCTTCCTGTACATGTCTGCTATTCGGAGTATCTGGGGCATTATTAGCTGGAGTTGCATTATGAGTATCCAGTTCCTGGTCTTTTCCCCTGTTATGAGTAGGTGGCGTACGAACTTGTAGATGAAGTTCAGCGCGGCTGAGATTTCAGCAGCGGTCTCAGCCTTACTCCTCGTGTAATCGTCGGACTCCGGCATTGCCTCCTGGAAGGCCTGCTTGAACCTCCTCCTTCTAACGTCTAGGAGGTGGGCTAACCGCCTGATAATGTCTGTCGGCTCTATGTCTACTGGCGAGATTACGAAGAAGTCTAGTATTCTGTCCATTAGCTTCGGGGCGTCTCTCGCCTTATTCTTAACCATATAGTCCAGTGTTCTCTTCCTGGCATCCTTAGCCATTGCCTCGATGATTGCGAGCTTAGCTTTTATGTCCCTGCTCCAGACGTAGACTTGGAAGCGCTGGTTCACGCCTAGGAATAGTAGTATGAATATCAGTAGGAAAAGTAGCTGGCTTATCGCCGAGATCCAGTCGGCTAGGCTTGCAGAGGCCAACCCTTAGCGTCCCTTGTGGGGCGGGTCTTCTAGTGGGCCTTAAATTTTGGGGCCTAGAGGCCTCCCGTCTACACGCATTCCTTACATGTTGTTACGATGACACGGTCTTCCAGTATGAGGAATGTGTGCTCGAACTGTGAGACCTTGCCCCTTCCCGCTTCTACAAGTATGGGGTAGGGATATAGGAGACCCTTTGATACTAGCGATTTTATGGCCGCTTCTATTTCCCTCTTGTCGAAGTCTGCTAGTAGCCATCTTGGGGTGAATGGAAGTGTCTTGTAGTGCTCCTGGATATAGGATAGTATTTCGGCTTCCTTCTCTGAGAGCTTGTATTTCGGCTTCTTTGGTATGAGTGAGTAGATGTTTACTAGTCCTCCGTCCCTCACTATCCCCCGTCCATTCGTGGCGAATGGTTCGACTGCGACTAGGGTTCCGGGGCGTAGCCTCTTGTGGAATGCGGCCCTGTCCGGATAGTTGGGTATCTGGGTCCCAGCGTGTATAGCCCACCTGTCGATCGTGTGGCCGGTCAGGTTTCTTACTGGCTTGTAGCCTCTCTTCCTTATCTCGGCCTCGATCGCTTTTCCGATATCGTAGACGCGTATGTTGGGCTTCATTATTGAGATTACTCTTTCTAGGGCGGCTCTGCTCGCTTCGAGGAGCTTCTCGTAAACACCTGAGAGATCTACTGTCTTAGCCGTGTCAGCTATGTAGCCATCTATGTGAGCTCCTACATCGACTTTAACGACTTCTATTCCTCGCAGTTTTACGTCATCGTCTAGGCCCGGAGTATAGTGGGCTGCTACCTCGTCTACCGAGAAGTTGCAGGGGAATGCTGGTTCGGCCCCTTTCCTGCGTATGTAGCCCTCGACCTCCTCGCAGATCTCTCTCGCCGAGGCTCCCGGCTTGACTAGCGAGGCCCCGAGTTCTCTCGCCTCGCCGGCGATCTTCCCGGCCTCCACTAGTTTATCCACGTCAATGTCCATCTCCCGTGCACCTTCCCTATGGAGGTGGCCCAGTGTTAGGCTTAAGTAACTCGCTAATTACGTATTACTAGTGGTGAGAGCTATGGCGTACCTAAAGTACTATGGCCACT
>JALVJB010000173.1 GCA_027034115.1 Acidilobaceae archaeon
TAGACGCAATAGAGGAAAACGCCCTCGAACACCCCAGCCCGAAGTACAGGGACTTCATGCTAGGATACGTTACAAGCGTGAGGACCGGTGGAGACGTAATGCACTACCTCGAGATAAGAACACAGGACATCTTCACCTCAAGGATGAACGAGATGAAGGCGATAGCAGAGAAGATGAGCATGTTCACCGAGGTATACGTTACTCTCGCGGTAATAATGACACTAGTATTCTACATCTTCTTCACAATCCAAGCAATATTCCCCTCAGGCCCAGGAGGCGGGGGAGTAGCCCAGCTAGCACTATTCAGCTTCGTATTCCTCCCACTACTCACGGTACTCCTAATATGGATGATACACTCGTCCCAGCCGAAGTCGCCAATCGAGTACAAAGCCCCTTACAACGCTCTGTTAACGATAGGAATACCCCTGGCCTTGGCCACCTTCTTCATACTCTTCACGGCGACCGGGGCCTACAAGGTACTACAAGGCGGGACAATTAACTACAATAGTATAATGGCGCTCTCAATAACCCTCTCAGCCACCCTGATAATGCTAAGCCTACCCTCAGCCATAATCCATCTCCGGGAGCAGAGAAAGACCAGGAGAATGGGTGAAGCTGTGGCCTCATTCCTAAGAGACCTCACAGAGGTGAGGAAGACCGGGCTAAGCCCGGAGAAGAGCATACTAGCAGTGGCCCAGAGGAGCTACGGGCCCCTCGACCCCATACTCAAGAAGATCTACACCGCCCTAACCGTTGGACTCCCCCTCGAGAAAAGCGTGGCAAGAGCACTGAGGGGCTACAGGGATTGGCTACTACTCGCCAATATGAGATTCCTCGTCGACTCGATCGAAGTCGGGGGCGGAAGCCCAGAGACCCTGGACAGCCTCGCCAGGTATGCGCACAATTTAACAGAACTCGATAAAGAGTTTAGGAAGAAGCTGAGAAGCTTCATAGCAATGCCCTACCTGGGAGCAGTACTAGTAGCGGCTAGTAGCATGCTGGTCCTCGGATTCACTTCTAAGACGCTCGGCTTAGGCGCCCAGACCGGCCCCCTGGGAGGAGGGAAGATAACACCCCAGGACATTGCTGAGGTAGCACTGCTGCTCTCGCTGGGTACAATACTGAACTCGTGGCTCATGGGAATCGTCGCCGGGAAGATCCAGGACGGCAAGCTGGCAGCTGGCTTCCTTCACGGAGTAATACTAATACTGATAACGCTGGCGACGATAGCGGCTACTCTCAGGGGCGTCCAGTTCGTCCCGAGCGAGCAGGCCACGGGTCTTCCAGGCGTCGGTACTGCTACAGGGCTACCAATAATACTGGAGTACTTACTGGGCTTGCTAGGAGGATAGGTTTAGAAAATATAAGTTTAAAAATTAATTTATATTTCTATGGTTATATTTTGAGGCCGAACGCCTGTCTCACCAGCTGCCTCACAATAGTGAGCCTCTGAATCTCGTTGGTTCCCTCGTAGATGGTTGTGATGACAGCGTCTCTCAGGTACCTTGCCACACCGGTCTCCTCGTCGACTCCAATACCGCCGTGTATCTGTATTGCCTGCCTCGCGATCCACTCAGCCGCCTCGGTGGCGAAGGCCTTGGCTAGGCTGCTAGCGATGACGAATTCTCTCCTGCCCTGGTCTGCGAGTGTCGCTGCCCAGTAGGTTAGTAGCCTGGCCGCCTCGAGCTTCATGTACATGTCGGCTAGCTTCTGGATTATCATTTCGAACTGGATTAGTGGCTGGCCGAAGGCTTCCCTCTGGAGTGCGTAGTTCAGGGCTTGCTCGAATGTTGCCTGGGCTATTCCCACGGCCTGGGCGGCTATCCCGATCCTGGTGTGGTCGTAGGTTGTGACTATGTACTTGAAGGCCTCGTTCTCCTTTCCTACTAGGTTCTCGGCGGGCACCTTAACCTCGTCTAGGATTACCTCGTATGGCTGCTCGCCCCTCATACCGATTACGTTGAACCTCTGCCCGATCTTAAGGCCTGGGGTGTCCCTCTCTACGATGAATAGGCTTATGCCGTACCATCTCTTCCCGGTCTCCTTTAGGGCCTGCTCGATCGGCATCGTCCTGGCTGAGACTACGAAGTAATCGGCCTTCTCTGCCCCGCTGATGAAGATTTTCCTTCCAGTGATTACGTAGTGGTCGTTCTCCTTCTTAGCCTTAGTCTGAATACCGGCGACGTCGCTGCCAGCGGCGGGCTCTGTGTTAGCGTGGGCGCCGAAGGCCTCTCCCCTAGCGATCGGTGGGATGTACTTCTTCTTCTGCTCCTCGGTGCCGAATAGTAGTATTGGTATGCCGAACAGGTGGTTCACTCCTATAGCCACGGCTAGGCTTGGCACTGCCCTGGCGACTTCCTCGGTGAGGATTGCTACTAGTGTCTGGCCTCCTCCCTGCCCATCGTACTCCTCCGGGATGCCTACGCCGAAGAAGCCTTGGGCGGCGAACTCCTCGAATATCTCTCTTGGTATCTCGTTGTTCTTCTCTATCTCCTGCCAGCGGGGTAGGACCTTGTTCTCTATGACCTCCCTGACGGCTTTCCTGAAGAGCTCGTGCTCCTCATTGATCTCGATCTTGAAGTCCTCTACGCTCTTGAATGGGAAGACCACTCCTGTACCCCTCTTTGAGCACTCGCTTACCAGTGTAATAAGAGGGTAGTGTTTTCAGTATTGTAGAAGAAAGGTATAGGCGGTCCTCGAGGCCCTAGTATTTAAGCCTCTCCCGATTCCTCCCCGCTAGTCTCGCCGGCTCCCTC
>JALVJB010000174.1 GCA_027034115.1 Acidilobaceae archaeon
CTCCGGGGCCTAGGAAGCCGGGTAGCTCCCCCATCTTGGCCCTCCGCACGTACTCGCGGAGGAGGGGGAGCCTGTGCCTTATCATTGCGGCCTCGATCTGTAGCTTCGCCTCCCTGGAGCCGGCGTGGAGCATGAATATCTCGAGTATGAGGGATACCCTGTCTATCACCCGCCTCCTAGTCTCCTTCTGGAGGAGGTAGACCGTGGTGGGGGGAGGGTCGGCGTAGAATATGAGGGTCCCCGCCCCGGCCTCCTCCGCCTCGTAGGCTATCCTTTCGAGGGTCCCCTTGCCTAGCCTCCTCGAGCTCCGGAGGCGGAGGACTCCGAGGATTTGGTAGCCAGCGGTCTGTGCTAGGGCTAGGGCCTCATCAAGATAGGGTAGGTCCCTCCTAGGAATTAGGAGGAGGGCTTTCCTCTCGTCGGGACTAGTCCTCATCCTTCCTGACAACCACGACGTCACCTAGAGTGAGGGTCCCCGGCTCCCTCCGGTAGTCCTCTTCCTCCTCCTCGATCTCGACTGGCTCGAGTATCTGGATCTTTAGGAGCTTCTCGATCTTCCTGGCAAGGTCTATGGGCGGCTTCATCTTACCCGTCTCTATCTTCCTAAGCATAGTCTCGCTGATCCTCAGCTTCTGCGCTAGGGCCGCCCTGGTCCAGCCCCTCGCCTCCCTAGCCCTCCTGATCCTCTCATCGTAGTCCTCTACTATATCGTATAGTTCGAGGCTCGGCCTCCTAGGCCTCGGGGCAGGCTTCCGGGGGAGGGTCTTCTGCCTCCTCGGCTCCCTTATGAGGACGGCTCTCCCGCTCCTGGCCAGCTTCATGTAGCAGCTGGCGCAGAGCACCATTTCGACTCCGTCTACTAGCGCCCTGTAGGGTCTCCCAACGATCCTCGTACCGCACATCTCGCAGTAGAGGACCTCGTCTTTACCGGGCAATGGTATTACCCTCGACTCCACTATTTGTCGTGTGGGGCTTTAATACCTGGCTTCTCCCTGCCCCGGCAACTCCTAGCCGTGTAGAGGAGCCCGGCTATGATTATTGGTTCGAGAGGGTCTGCCATGGCCTCGAACCTGTAGGCGTCGAGCACCCTGTAGGTGTACTCGATTATCTCCTCGAGAGCCTCCCGGTCACGGGGGTCCCTCAGCCTCGAGGCGACCCTGCGGAGCCTGTCGATCTCAGCCTCTACAAGTATTCTAGTAGAGGGCGCCGTCCTACCCATGAGAGCCCCACCACCTCGCTACTAGGCACGAGGGTCATCCTGGGAGCCCTCTTCCACGGGTGCTTCACAAGGACCGCTAGCACCCCTCTCCGGGCCGGCTGGAGCCTCACCATGACGTGGACGCTGTGGTGGTGGAAGCCCCCGCCCTCCGGGAGCCAGTGGGAGCCGTAGCGAGTCGCCCTATTCGCCACTACAACCGTGGCTCTAGCCGCGGCCTCCCTCAGGGCGGCAGTGATGGGGGAGAGCCTCGCGTACCCCCTCCACGAGCGGGGAGCGTAGAGGTAGGGGTCCACGACTACTATGGTCTCAGCCCCCGTCTCCACAGCCCTCCTGATGAGGCCCGCCACATCCCCCAGCCGGAACGCCCTGGAAACCACAATGTTGTCCACGCTACCCCCAGCCATCCTCGCCAGCCTGGAGAGGAGGTAGGGGTTCAGGCCTCCAAACTCCTGCACATGCACCACTGCAACCCTGCCGCGCCGGGAGGCCTCGGCTATAGCCCTATGGTAGATGAGCCTCAGCGTGGCCTCTCCACCATAGAACTCGACTATCCAGCCACGCCTCAGTGGGCTGACAAGCCTGTCCAACCCGTCTATACCAGTGAGCCTCAACTCCGAGGGTCCCCCAAGCCTCAATTAATCCCTAGAGAGTTATCCGTGGCCGGGAGGCCTCCTACCCCGCTGGGGGACCCCCGCTCCTGGAAGTGTGTATTACCGCCGTCGCCGGGGGACCCCCAGCCCGTACAATGGTGCCGGTTAACGCCAAAGCAGGCTCTACCACTGGGAGTACTGTAGGGTCTCAATAATGGAAGGGGTCCTCCTAGACGCCCGCCCGGTGCGGGGAGGCCTAGAGCTAACAATAGCTGGCAATGAGGGACCCCTAACCGTCAGGATGGAAGCCTCCTACAGGGCCTATCTACTCCCCCTGAACGGCTTGGAGGCGGAGAGGCTTGCAGGGGGCCTGGAGGGCTTCGACGCCTGGGTGGAGGAGTGGCTCCGCCCCCCATGGTATGATGAGCCTGTGGACGTGGTTGTCGCCTCCTCGCCCGACCCCAAGGCCCTGGAGACGGCTGTCTCGCGCCTCGAGTCGCGGGGAGTTGCTAGGAGGGTTAACGCCTATCCTGGCCCGCTCGTGGAGGCCCTCTGGAGGCTGGGGGTCCCTCCCGGGGTCCGGGTGAGGGTGTCATCTAGGGGTTTGGAGGCTTTGGAGGACCCGGGGGACCTCCTCTACGAGCCCCCGCCCCTCAGGGTGGCCCGGGTAGAGGCGTACTCGTGGCACGGCGAGCTAGCGGTTCCATGGGAGGAGCCAGACTACTACATTGTGGAGTGCTCCGGGCGGGGAGAGAGGCTGGGGGACCCCCGTCTAGTAGTGGAAGCCCTGGAGGAGTGCAGGCCCCACATAGTCGTGGGGAGGCTCGAGGCCCGCTACACCCTCCCCGAGGAGGGAGGCTGGCTGTGGTTCGACCCGGAGAGAAACCTCGTCGGGGTGT
>JALVJB010000175.1 GCA_027034115.1 Acidilobaceae archaeon
CCGCTAGTAGCTGGGGCCTCCAGGTCCCCGATCTACTCCTACCTGTATGGGGTTCTTGCTAGTCAAGCCGTGAGTAATGTGCCCGCAACCGTCCTATTGGCTGGTAGGACTCCCTACTGGGTCGCCTTGTCCTACGGGGTTAATGCTGGAGGAGTGTTGGCGGTGTGGGGGAGCCTTGCTAATATTATCGCGTTGAGGCTTTCCAGTGTTGATGCTTGGAGGTTCCAGGCCTACACCCTGTTGGTAGGCCTCTGCGTTTCCCTGTGGGGCTTCCTGCTGGTATTAGTGTTGTATTAGACGTAGTCTGCTAGGAACTTTATGTGGGGTAGCTTCTCCTCGAAGAACGCTATCCTCTCCTTCCTGAGGGCTTCTACTACTCTCGGGTACTCGCCCTTGTACCTGTTCCATGGGAGGTAGTCGTCGAGGCTCATGCCACCTGCCTTTACGGCTACGTCTATGTTCATGTGCTCATCCCTCTTCCACTCAACGTCGCCCTTCACAGCGGCTAGTAGGAGAGCCTTGGATAGGCTTGGCGGGACCTTCTTGTCCTTCACGTAGCCGGTGTTCATCACGTATACTTCCAGGCCCAGGCTATCCACGAGGTCGAGCATTATGAGACCGCTCCTCCACTTAGGCTCCAACATGAAGGGGTCGAAGCCCGGTACCCTCACCGGCTCCGGCTTGCCCGCCTCAGCGCTGGTACGATAACTCTCTCCCAGCATGAAGTAGGCGGCCGCCTGTTCTGGGCTGGTGAGCCTCGCGAGGGGAGGCATTTCTGGGCGCCTTGTGAGGAATACTAGGGCGTCAACCTTGTCTAGGTCCACCCTGCCGTCCACGTTGGGTATCGCCTCCCTTATGGCGAGGGCTCTAGCATTGGGAGTGATGCTTAGGTCTGAGAAGTCTGGAGTGCCGTCCTCCCTCACTACGACGTTCTCGAGGACCGCGTCTTGGTGGAGTACGGCGGGCTGTAGAGGTGGGAGCTCTGGGACGCTATCAGTCTTCGGGTAGAGGTTGAACTCTGTTCCATGAGCCTTCCCCGTTCTTGTCAGGATTACTATGTCGTCTTGGCGTAGGTGGGCTCCCTCCGGCGGCTTCAGGCCGTGGGACTCTATCGTTAGGGTAGTCTTGCCGGTCCCGCTGAGCCCGAATACGAGTACTCCTACCTCCCTGAGGGTCCCTCCAACCCTGACCCGGTAGAGCTTGCTCCCGGCGTGGAGGCCGGGGCTGTAATAGTAGTCTCTGGCATTGTTCATGGCTAGGCGGAGGAAGCTCATCTTGAGCTCTCCGTAGTAGTCGCTCCCTAGGATTAGTGTGTGGCTCGTCGGCCTCTCTACTAGGATCCAAGTATCCTTGTACCCGGGGGCGTCCACGGTGACTATGTCTGGCTCTCCCTCGTCCTCGCAGGGGAAGAAGTTCATGTGAGCCATGAGGGCCAGGTGGGGGTACGACTTCTCTATTAGGCCTAGTATCCTGAAGCGCAGGTTTCCAGCGCCTATACACCGCTCCACAGCATAGTACGAGTTCTTAACGAGGTAATCATAGGCCTCCTCAGCAATACTATAATCTGCGTTTCCCGTATCATATATGACCCTGGTCCTCTGCGGCTGCCGCGCTCTAGCCTTCTCGCTTACGACAGCTATTGCTCCAGTCACGGTTTTCCTTGCATATCTCAGTGATTCCTGCCTAAGCCTATAGGGGCCGGGATTCCATTCAATATCTGCTTTATCGAGTATGTCTTTCACAATACCTACTATTCCCGTCATCTTTCTTCAACCTCTAATCTCAACCCACATTAATACTATACTCCCTCTAGGGCTCATATAGTACAGGAGCCGGTCTAGTATAGATTCTGATAAATTAATCTAGACCATATCCTCTACCGGCTCCTCGTGATGCCTCCGACCTATTAGTGCTCCAATCCCAGCTACTACTATTCCAGCCACTAGAAGGCTTGTCCCGATGCCTCTAAGGGAGGTGGTTTCGTAAGTTGTTGCCTGCAGAGTCATACTATGGTCCTCCTTGTAGGCCACGGTGGTATTGGGGTTGGAGACTAAGATTAGGCTCACTTTAAGGGTGGAGGGCCCTCTAACGTTCATCGAGAAATAGCGGGCCCCGGAAACGATGACCTTCTTGACGACGCTCCAGTTTTCCTCTACGATCAGGACTGCTTTGCCACTGGTAGCATTACTGGTAACATTAATATTGACAGTTAGGACTCCCTTGCTATTGCTTCCGAGTTCATCCTCGCACAAGTCTAAGGTAACATTCCTCATAGGTAAAACTTTTAAAAAATTTACACTATCACAACCTCTTATAGTCGAACTAACCTCGGAGTAATAAGCTCCCTTATATCCAACCATGAAAGAGCCTACCAGGAGGAGAACAACACCTAAAACTATCAACGCGTCCCCAAGGTTCAACGGGAATCCACCTAACAGTCTTTGATCAGAGGCTTCTGCGCCACCTCTACTATATTATCGCTCTTTTCTAATAAACCTAAGCGCTTCCATCAGGCACCTTGGATTCAAGCTAAATGGGGGGACCCTCCTCATATAGGCCACGTACTTGTCCCCATACTTCGCCAGGCACTCGGGCTCCTCTACTAGGAGGACGAATGCTAGGGCTCCTGCAACGCTCCACCCGCTAGCAAGCAAGACCACAGGCATAGCCGTGGCTAGGGAGAGGCCCAGGGGGAATAAGG
>JALVJB010000176.1 GCA_027034115.1 Acidilobaceae archaeon
ATAGGGCAAGCGTTATAGCGGTTAACACTAGCCTGTCAGTGGTCTGGAACTATACGTTATCAACGGACGCCTACGAGTTCTTCGACGCCCTAAGCGTGGGCAGTGATGGAAGCCTGATAACTGGCGGCGGCACCAATAACAATTACACGACGCCTCTATCCACGGATTACTACCACGGCCTAGTCCTCATCTTCGATGCAACACATTCTCTGCAAAGAGCGATCCTCTTCGGAGGATCCAGTGGAGAGGCGGTGTTGGCGACAGGTATAGACGCGCTGGGGGGTACATATCTGGCTTCAGTCTCATACTCCGATAATGTCAGCTTCTATGATGTCACGAAGGAGGTCCTATTAGCCAGGACCAACCCTGGAGGCGGTATAGGCCTAGCAGCAATCGGAAAGGGCGATTATACGAGACTCCCGGTAAATGCTCTCGGTAAGATCCACGTCTATGCTGGCACGCCGGGTTCTTCTGCGTCTCCGAAAGCTGTTAAGCCAATCATAAGGCTTGCGGAGAGTAGGGCTATAGTACCCGAGGTGACGTCTTCTGGCTTAAGTAGTGGGTTAGCGGTGAAACTCGCTGACACGCTAACGCCTCCTCCACCGCCTGTCCCGGAGAGTATACTCGTGCCTGTCAGCGTTGCAGCCGCCTTGGCTCTGGTCTTGCTTGTGATGTGGAGGAGGGGGTTCCTCTCTATATAACGCCTTTAATCTTGTAAAGGCACTCCTAGCTATCATAGAGGTGGCGTGTGCTTGGCTGAGAGGATTAGAGCTAGTGCTATGACACAGGTAGCCAGTATGCATAGCCACATCACAGGCCTCGGCCTTGACGAGAAGGGGAAGGCGAAGCGGGTAGGCGGCGGGCTCGTAGGCCAGGTGGAGGCAAGGGAGGCCGCTGGAATCATCGTTGAGCTCGTCCGCGACGGCAGGCTCTCGGGTAAGGGCGTCCTACTAGCGGGACCCCCAGGCACCGGTAAAACTGCGATAGCAATCGCCATAGCCAGGGAGCTAGGCAAGGACACTCCCTTCGTCGCGTTGAACGCCAGCGAGGTCTACAGCGTTGAGAGGAAGAAGACGGAGGTGCTCCTACAGGCCATCCGGAGGGCGATAGGTGTAAGGGTAGTGGAGAAGAGAAGGGTTATCGAGGGCGTTGTAAAGGCTATCAAGTACCTTAGGAAGAGGTCCCCCTTCACACCCTACCCCACGCTAGGAGGAGCCAGGATAGTCCTAGAGACGAAGGACGATACCGCCGAGTACAAGATTCCCCCCGAGGCCGCCGCACAGCTGTACCAGTTGAGGGTGCGTGAAGGAGACGTAATAGTCATAGACGCGGAGACCCTCGAGGTGAGAAAGCTCGGCAGGGCTAGGGGCAAGGGCAAGAAGCTATACGATATAGAAGCCGAGGAAGAAGTCGAAATCCCATCCGGCCCAGTAGAGAAGGTCAAGGAGATAGTGAGAACATTCACCCTCCACGACATAGACCTAAGCCTAGCCGCTAGGAGAGCACTATTCACAGGCCTGTTCGCCCTCTTCGGCGGAGAGAAGGAGATTAGCGACGAGGTCAGGGCTAAGACTGATGAGCTCGTGAAGGAGATGATTGACCAGGGCAAGGCGGAGCTGGTTCCCGGAGTGTTATTCATAGATGACGCCCACCTCCTAGACCTTGAAGCATTCGGCTTCCTAACCAAAGCAATGGAGAGCGAGTTCGCCCCACTCATCATACTAGCGACCAACAGGGGCATCGCGAAGATAAGGGGTACTGATATCGAGTCCCCCCACGGAATACCCAGGGACCTTCTAGATAGGCTCCTAATAATACCTACGAGGCCCTACAAGCCCGACGAGATAAGGGATATAATAATGATAAGGAGCGATGAACTCGACATACCCCTAACAAATGAGGCCCTGGAAGAGCTGACAAAGGTCGGCGTTGAGAGGAGCCTGCGCTATGCCCTCCAGCTATTAGAGCCGGCGTGGATAATTGCTAGAAGGATGGAGAAGACGGCGGTTGAAAAGGAGCATGTCCTGGAGGCTGAGAGGTTGTTTGCAGACGTGAAGAAGAGTGTTGAGATTGTTGAGAAGTTCAAGGACCTAATGATGGTCTAGAGAGCCTCTTTTCCAAGAAAGCCTTCATCCTCTCCTTAGCCACTCGTGAAACGGAGAGTTTCTTAAGCGCCTCCAACGCGGCCAAAAGAGCACTCCTCTCAACCTGTGATGCCGCTATCCTCTTTACGCTTGAAACGGCTGTCTCGGGGAGGCTTGCGAAGAAGCCAATGGCACTCTCCAGCTTAGCCTCTGGGTCACTAGTTACGACGTCAACTATTCCCAGGTCCATTGCCTCGCGAGGGTCCAGTAGTTTCCCGGTTAGTGCTAGCTGTTTGGCCCTCCTAGCTCCTAGTATTCTGGCGCCTAGGGTGAGTAGTACTGGTGGTATGAGGCCTATGTGTATCTCGGGGAAGCCTATGGTGGCTTCGGGGGTTGCTATTACGTAGTCTACTGCTAGGAGTAGTTCGGCTCCTCCTCCGACTGCGGGTCCCTCTACGAGGGCTATCGTGGGTTTCTGGCACTCGAGGAGTGCTGTGAAGGCCCTGGCGAGGGTGTCGAAGAAGTCGTCGGCTTCCTCGCTGTCTCTAAGGTAGAGCATTTCCCCGATATCGTCTCCAGCGGTGAAGGCTCCTCCCACGC
>JALVJB010000177.1 GCA_027034115.1 Acidilobaceae archaeon
GGACACGATAAGGCTCTACTCCACGATAATGGAGGAGGCCGTAGACCACCTAAGCTAAAACACCCCACCCCCAACTTTCTCCGAGTCGAAGGCTGAAGGAAGTATTGACGGTCAGGCTGAAGCCCAGAGACTACCAGCTTGAAGCCCTCCGGTGGGCGCTCGAGAAGAAGAGAGCAGTCGTATGCATGCCCACGGGTACTGGTAAGACGCTAGTAGCAGGCCTGTGGATCAGGGAGCTCCTATCCAAGGGCCTGGCCCGGAGGGTCCTCGTCCTCGAGCCCACCCGTTTCCTTGTAGAGCAGAACGCCCGGTTCCTCTCCCGAATGGTGGGCCTAGATGCGAGACCCCTCCACGGTAGCCTGCCTAGGGTTGAGAGGGAGCGGGCCTGGAAGGCTAGGGTAGTGGTCGCCACGCCCGAGATAATCGTCGCCGAGTGGAGGCTGTTCGAGGAGGCTGGCTTCGACGCCCTAGTAGTCGATGAATGCCACCACACCAGCGGGCAGGACCCCTTCAAAACCGTGGTTGAAGGGGGGAGGTTCAAGTATAGGCTCGGCCTCACAGCCCTAGTCCCACCGTCTAGGAGGAGGGAGATCGAGGAGGCCATCGGGGAGATTCGTTGCTGGCCCTGGACGCACCCGAGCATAGCCAAGTACATCCCGGAGTGGGTTGCGGAGGTCTATGAGGCACCCCTCAACCCTACCGAGAGGAGGCTCTACGAGTCCCTCGAAGATCTATGGTCACGGATCACTGGGAGGGCGAGGGTACTAGTTGGTAACGCTATCCGATGGTACGTCCGCGACGGGGCTGAGGCCCTCCGCGAGAGCTACTCTAATAGCCGGCGGTTGCAGGAGATACTAAGCCCCATAGAACCCCTCCTGTTCGACGAGGAGGTCCGCCCGGCCCACAAGCTGGACTCGCTCCGGAGAGTCCTCGCCGATCACGAGGGCTTCGAGAAGGCGATAATCTTCGTCGACAGGATAGTAATCGCCAAGATAATAGCGGGAGCCCTCCGAGACTACGGTGTATCCATGATCCTCGGCAGGAGGTACGTGGAGCCCCGCGACGCTCTCCGGAGAGCTAAAAGGCCTGCTACAAGGATCATCGTGTCAACGAGTGCCGGCGAGGAGGGCATCGATCTCCCCGAGGCCGACCTGGTAGTACTCTGGAGTAACACGGCTAGCCCGCTTAGGTTCGTTCAGAGGCTCGGGAGAATGCTCCGGGCCTCCCAGGGCGAGGAGCCCCGGCAGAAGTACGCCGTGTTCCTGGTAACCCCTGACACCGTTGACGTTGACAGCCTTATCGATGGCGTGAGCATGGCGCAGAAGGCTGGCGTATACGTGAACATATCGAGCGAGACAATCCAGTACCTCATAAATATCAGTAGGAGGAGGAAAATACTAGACGTGCTATACGAGAGGCCCCTGCCTGCCGACATGATAGCCCAGGCCTTGCAAGCCCCCATAGAGAGGATCGAGGCCGGTCTTAGCTGGCTGGCTAGGAAGGGATACGTAGCGTACATCTACACGTGGATGGGCAAGGTTTACCTCGTACAGGACCGAGTCGAAGACGCCTACAAGTACTACAGGGACTGCCTAACACCAGTGAGCGAGGCATCCGCTACATTGCAAGCCTACTGTCCCGGCGGGAAGGAGAGAGCTGTGAGAAGTGCGTCCTACGAGAAGGCGCTCCGCTACCTTAAAGCACAGCTCGAGAAGTGCGGGGTCGTGGAGAGGGTTAGGGCCACAGTATTCTATGCCAAGCGGGGCGTACTATACTCTAGGAATCTCTCCTACAACTTCGCATTCAGGGATGAGAGGATTGCGAAGCTAATAGCAGACAATATCTACTCCTACCCCTCCTGCACAAATTCCCCGTGACTAGAGGAGAGCAGGGAAGGGTGCCACCAACACTGTTGAAGGGAAACGGGACCTGCGGGACCCCCCTACACTACGAGTACAAGCTACTCGAAGCCATACCACCCGTACTCGGAGACACCTGCAGGCTAATCCAGAGGCTAACCGCTCCAGCCCGGAGACTCTACATCCGTGTAAACACGCTTCGGGTTAGCGTGGAAGAGTACCTCGAAGTCCTACGCAGAGAAGGCATCGTTATGAGGCGGGACGAGGAGATACCGGAAGCGCTATGGGCGCCGGTCGAGGGACCCCTACCATTCAACATCTACGATAAGAGAGTAGTCGCCGACAAGAGGGCCAGTGAGAGCGTGCTAATGGGGAGCGACCTCTACGCCCCAGGCGTGCTCGAGGCGAGAGGGGTCAGGCCCGGGGACAAGGTTACGATCTACTCTCCCAACGGGATACCGGTGGGGAGCGGAGTAGCCCTCATGGGAGAGAGGGACCTAAGGCTCGGGAGGAAGCACGGGTTATTCGTTAGGTTGACCGAGCCGATGTATAGGAGCGTGAGGGTCGGCGACCTGCCCGGGAGGGATGAGGGATTATTCTACGGGCAGGGCCTGCCGAGCATGTACGTGGCGAGGCTCCTAGAGCCGGGGAGTGGCGAGAGGATAATCGACTTAACCGCGGCGCCGGGAGGCAAGGTCTCTCACATCGCACAGCTAGCAGGGCCCAAGTCTAGGATAGTAGCGGTTGACAGGAGGAGCAAGACGAGCCTCTTGAGGAGGACCCTCACACGGCTTG
>JALVJB010000178.1 GCA_027034115.1 Acidilobaceae archaeon
ACTGGCTCAAGGTCCTCCACAAGGCAGAGGAAGTAATGAAGAGGGAGAAGAACCTGCCAGCCAACATCGACCTCTACACTGCAATACTCTACTACCAGCTCAAGATACCAATACCAATGTTCACGCCCATATTCGCCATGGGCAGGATCGTAGGCTGGACAGCCCACTACATCGAACAGGTGAAGAACAACAAGATCATAAGGCCAAGCGAGAAGTACGTAGGCCCCACCGGCCTCAAGTACAAGCCTCTCGAGGAGAGGTGCAAGAAGTAAGCCTAGGAAAACCCTTAATATCCATATCCTTTTTAAATATCAGTTTTTATTGTGAGATCACTGTTTCGTCCTCCAACTCTAATCAATCGGGAACCCTCAGTCCCCCTTATCAGCGCTGTTCTACCATTACAACTATCGGAGGCGATGACTCTCTTCCGGCGGCACCGACCCCGTGTGGGTGTGAGGACCGCTTCGCTGGAGGGAGCCTCTAAATATTTCCCCTCCACTAGTTAATCGTTAAACGGGCACACCGGAATTGTCAGTCCAGGATGAAAAGAGCAGTCTAGCACCTACTCTGGCAGAGGCCCTCGGGATCCCTTTAGAGAGAGCTGAGAGGCTACTCGAGTCAAAGAGTACGAGGCTGATGAGGTATCGTAACATCGAGTACATAGTACTGAGGAGAGATGTTGGAGACCATTATGAGGGCACCTCGGTCATACTCCTACCAGACGGCGGTTACAGGGTTGTGGAGGGCTACCCGCATATCGGCCGTGTGCTCCTCTTGTCGAGAGCTGTTCCGAGGCACTTCATAGACTATGTTGTCGTCGAGGAGAAGATGGACGGCCATAATGTCAGGGTGATAATGATAGATGGCGAGATCTACGCCCTCACACGGGGAGGATACATCTGCCCTTACACGACGCACCGCATGAGAAGGACGTATGGGGAAAAGCTTAGCGGCCTCTTCGACGAGGTAGGGCATGAGGCGGTCGTTGCGGGAGAAGTAGTAGGCATGGAGAATCCATACACGAGGTACTACTACCCGGAGGCCCCTTACTGGGACTACTTCATATTCGACATATTTACCGCCGATAACAAGCCGGTCCCCGTCAAGGAGAGACGTAGACTCGTGGAGGAGCACGGCCTCCGGGGGGTCCCCCAACTGGGAGTAGTCTACAAGGATGACTGGCAGACGATCCTCGAAATAGCCAAGGGGCTGGAGACGGCTGGGAGGGAGGGAGTAGTCCTGAAAGACCCAGAATATAGGGTAGAGCCCCTCAAGTACACGACAGCATACATTAACACGAGGGACATAATGGAGGGGATGAAGTTCCCCTTCGACGAAGGCCACTCCTTCATATTCCCCCGAGTACTCAGGCAGATGTTCAAAGCCTTCGAGGAAGAGTGGGACGAGGCCAAGCTCAGGGAGGAGGCCCACAGGCTAGGAGAAGCCATACTACTACCCGCAGTAGAGAGCATAATGAGGTATGCGAGGGGAGAGGTCCTAGCCGAGGAATTCGTCCTAGAGTTCGCATCCCTCAACGAGCTAGAAGAGTTCATATCCTACGCGGCCAGCCTTGGAATACCCATAACAATAGTCTCAATAGACATCGGGGACACCTCTGTGAAGGCTAGACTGCTCAAGCACAAGAAGACACCGGAGCACTACAGGAGAATATTCCGAACAGGCCTATCACCCCTCGACTAGCAATCCAGCCCGGATGGCGTAGGCTACGCCAGTAGCCGCCGCGACAATATCGAGGGCCGCGCCGGGACTCCACCCCCTAGGCCTCCACAGGCCGTCAAGGTACTCGAGAGCCCCCCTAACACCCCGGCTCGAAGCTATCTGTAACGCGTGCCTGGCCTCCCACAAGGCCTTCTTATACGCCCTCCAGCCATACTTGTGGGCGATCAGCGTATCCCCGTGGTGAGCGAGTATGCTTAGGAGGGCCCACAGTATGGCCTCCTCCCACCCTGCCCTAAGCCATTCAAGTACGACACGCGTAGCCTCCTCCACGAGGGGGTAACTGTAGAGGAGTTCTCGGTGGACCAGGTCCCACCTAGCAGCCCAGAGGGCCTCCCAGAGACTACCAGGGTACCTCCCGCTACCCACGCTGGGTACCGGGCCCTCATAAACCCCCAAGTGGCTTACGCCGGCCTCCTCCAGCAGCCTATAGTAGAGCCTGGCAGACTCCGGGCTATCACACTCCACTACCAGCCTTGAAGCCTCCCGGAGTAGCGCCGGGTACATACTAGTCTCCTGAGCGGCGCGACAGAGGGGTAGGAGGAGCATAAGGGTCCCGGCCTGAATATTCCCCCTAGCCCGTGCAAGGGGAAGATACTCCCTGATACCCCGAGCGATGAAGCCCTTACAGTCCCCTATTGCTGAGGCTCGGCAAGCGGAGTATACGTAATAGAAGGACTCGGCGAAATCGAATATATTCTTATCACTATGGCCGAGGCACCTCGTGACGGCTCCAGGCTTAGGGTGAGCCAGCGGCTCGAGCAACGCGCCCATCGCGAGAGCCAGCAAGGCGTCTCCAGGCAAGACTAGGCATCCACCACCCGTAAAGTCTCCGAGCGGGAAGTTATTGGAGGCGGGGGAGCTATATGGCTAGAGACCCTGTGAAGGCCTTG
>JALVJB010000179.1 GCA_027034115.1 Acidilobaceae archaeon
TTCCTCCTACTCTACGCCCTAGCCCTCGCCACCTCGTTGAGGGACCCCCTACTCGCCGGTGCCCTCGGCTACACGGCCTTCACAGCCTCTTACTGGAGGGTTAACCACCAGTACCTGGTCCCCACAGTAGCGTTCCTTGTACTAGCCCTCCCACTCCTAAGAGACTACTGCCACAGGCTACTGGCCTTCACAGCCTGGCTCCTCGCGGGGCTGTGGCCACTAATGTACCCTGTGAGCTGGTGGGCTAAGGTGCACATGGCCCACCCTAACCAGCTAGTGATACACGTCCTTGACAGTTTTAACATGATGGTGTTCGACGAGGTCTACTACATTATATACGGTATACTCCTAGTCGTGGCTCAGGCCTGCCTCATCACATGCGTCGGAACCGGAGTTATCGCTGAGGTAACCAAGTTATACCGGGCCCGGGGATTAAGGGTTATACACGGGGATGCTGGGGAGACTTGAAGATCATAGACTTCCACGTGCACCTCCCCTATAGGTACAGGGACCCGGTAGAGGCCGCCGGCAGGCTCATCGTTGAAATGGACCGGGCCGGTGTGGAGAGAGCCGTACTCATAGCAGTAGAGGCCGGTGTCAAGACGTTCCGGAGGAATGTTGGGGCTAGGGAGGTTAAGAGGGCGCTAGGCGAGGTCCTAGACTTCGTCAGCCTCTCCAGGATCCCCATGCTCAACAAGCTCGTATATGATGTGGAGGCTGGGATAAGGGACCATGTAGCCCTAATCGAGGAGCACAGGAGGGCTACGTGGGAGGTCGTCGAGGCCTCTAGAGCCTATCCGGGCCGGCTCATCCCAGTTGCCAGCTACTGCCCGGATAAGGGCGTGGATGGGACGATCCGTGACAACATTGAGCCCTTCAAGGACGAAATACTCGGGGTCAAGATATACCCGACCCTCCACTTCACAAGCCCCTCGAGCAGCAAGCTGGACAAGCTCTACAGGAAAATAGCCGAGATCAACGGAGTAGTAATAGTCCACACGGGGTGCGACCCCGGCCTCTGGGAGCTGCCGAGGATGTGCAGGCTGGCCAGGCCCAAGTATGTTGCGGAGGCGGCTAGGAGGCATAGGGACGTAGTCTTCATAATCGCACACCTCGGTAGTTATAGTGCCCTGATGCCGGGGATATACTTCCACGAGGCCCTCGAAGCCCTGGGCCTCGAGAATGTGTACGCCGATACGAGCGCCGTGGACCCGTTCTTCGTTGAGAGGGCTGTGGAGGAGGTAGGCAGTAGTAAATTGTTGTTCGGTAGCGACTACCCCTACATGGTTGGCCTTACTATCAGGGATGTCGTAAGGGAGATCCTCGAGCTCGGCATCCCCGAGAGGGATAAGGAGGCCATTCTACGCTTGAATGCTTTAAGGCTTCTCAGGGAGAGGGGCAGGCTATAGTAGCCCCCCCTTATATGGTATTACCAGGGGCTAGTACTACCACGGCACGCCAAACAACCACCAACCCCCGGGGGTAACCAGTAATTGAGGCTATCAAGACTCGTAGGACTAGCCAGGAAAGTAGTAGAAGCACAGAAGAATAATGAGGCAGCCCCGCAAGGCCCAAGCATACTCCGCCTAGACGACCTCCTAGAACTGCGAGCACCAGCCGAGGACCTAGGAAACGTGGAGTCAACCCTCCTAGAATACTACCCAAAGATACTCCTACCCATAACACCGCCCAAGCCGGAGGACTCCCAGTCAAGGGTCATTATCGGGGTGGACTCCAGCTCCAGACTAGTGGAGCTGCAATCGGCCACGCTAGTAGTGTCAGCCGTGAGCGTTTCAAGCAATAAGAGGGGCCTCTCATGGGACTGGCCGCCAGTATTCAACGGCGTAGGCCCCAGCCTAGACGAGCCCGTCGTGAGAATACTCCCCAATGATGACTCACAAGTAGAGGTAGACGATTCCCTGGCCACTAGCGTTAACCCCGCCGGCTACAGGTATGACCCCGACTATAACCAGTACCAGGCGATGGACGAGGCGAGGGTGTCCGCGGAGAACCGGGCTTTAGAAGCACTGGCGGAAATCCTCGAGTCCAAGCCGTGGAGCAGTAGGGCCGTCGTACTCGTCGACGGCCCGGTATTCCTTGTACCAGGTGTCTTGGGGAGCGGGCAGGGCAGGCTTGAGTACGTGGAAGCGTGGAGGAGGCTCCTACGAGAGAGGGTGAGGGCTATTGAGAGGCTATCCTCCACCGGCGCCAGGGTCTATGGGGTTGTGAAGAGGATTGAGAAGGCTAGGATCCTGGGCAGGGCCAGGCTCCCGGGAGGGTATCAGAGGTGTCTGGGCGATACCAGGGGGAGGAGCGACCTGAGCCTGCTATCCCGGGCTCTAACGGCTAGGTGCTACCAGTCGTCGCAGAGGGGCAAGCCCCTGGCTTCTCCCCCGGCTCTTGTCCGGTCTCGTGGGGGTCCCTCAAAGGTGGCCCAGTACGTTATACTACCCCAGCCGTGGCACCTGCCGAAGCCGGGGGCGAGCGTCTACTATCGCGTGGAGGAGCCCTATGGGCAGTGGTCTTCTAGCGGTGGGAGGCTAGACGGTTACAGGAGCCCTGTGGTCGGCGTCCTGTTTGACTCGATAGCCCGGGGGTCCCT
>JALVJB010000180.1 GCA_027034115.1 Acidilobaceae archaeon
GGCAAGTCCAGCATTATAAACGCCCTGAGGGGCAGGAAGGGGGCTAGCACAAGCCCAATACCCGGAAGCCCCGGCTATACTAAGTCAATCCAGCTACTCAAGATAGAGCCTGGCTTCTACATGATAGACACGCCCGGCGTTATCCCCGTCGAGGGCGGATGGCCGGAGGCAATCATAAGGGGTAGGAGCCCCGAGGAGCTAATCGACCCGGTACCCCCCGCAATAGCCCTCCTAGAGAGGGCCCTGCACTACAATCCAAGAGCCGTTGAGAGAGCGTATGGGATAAAGGAGAGGGACCCCTACAAGATCCTAGAACTATTGGCGGAGAAGAGGGGCTGGTGGTATAAGAAGACGAAGGAGCCCCTAATAGAAGAAGCCGCTAGAACCGTCATCCGGGACTACCACAAGGCCAAGCTACTCTTCTACGTACCGCCCGAGGATTACCTCTAATGAGGACTGGGGAGCCCGGATACCCGGGCTCATCCCCTGCGCCGTATGCGGCGCCGTCACCCAGGCGATACCCATTCATCCTTTCTCGCCCGGGGAGGCTTAAGGGTGTTTTCCTAGCACACCTTGCTACCAGGCTCCACCGGCTCCGTAACGGTTAGGAGCGCGGGCTTCTCCTCGTCGCTACAGGGGGCTGCTAGTATCATCCCCTCGCTCACGGTTCCAGCCATTTTCTTCGGCTCCAGGTTTGCCACTACTATAACGTATTTCCCTATGAAGTCTTCTGGCTTGTACCATTTAGCCAGGCCTGCAAGTATCTGCCTCTTCTCACCGCCTAGGTCTACTATGAGGCGTATTAGCTTACGGGAGTTGGGGAGCCTCTCCGCTTCTATCACCTTGCCTACTCGGAGATCGACCCTGGCGAAGTCCTGATACTTTATCGTCTCCCCCACGGTTCTCTCCACCTCGTCTAGGTCTCGGATCTCGCCCCGGTTTATAGGTTGTTTCATGGTCAAGGTTTTTTATCACTGGCCCATCTAGTTTTAATGTGTCCAAAGGGTGGGCTATTTGAGCCTGAGGCCCCGCAGTAGCCTTTGGTACGATGGCCCCGACAACCTCCCGCATCGCGTCTACTTAAGGGCTATTGGCTTCACCGAGGAGGACTTCAAGAAGCCCCTCATAGCCGTAGTCGCTGCTTGGAGCGAGGCGGGACCCTGCAACTTCCACACCCTCCAGCTGAGCCTAGCCGTGAAGGAGGGTGTAAGGGCGGCCGGCGGGAAGCCCCTCACAGTGCCAACGATCGTAGTCAACGACGGCATTAACATGGGCACGCCTGGCATGAGGTATAGCCTAATCAGTAGAGAACTCATAGCCGATACTGTTGAGGCGCAGGTAAACAGCCACGGCTTCGACGCCTGGGTGGGGATCGGTGGATGCGACAAGACCCAGCCCGGCATTATAATGGCTATGGTCCGTTTGAACATGCCTAGCGTATACATCTACGGCGGCACCGCCGAGGCCTACGAGGTTGATGCCAGCAGGATAACGGTTCAGACCGCCTTCGAAGCCGTAGGAGCATACCTGCGGGGACTCATAAGCCAGGAAGAAGCGTTGGAGATCGAGAAGAAGGCCATGCCAACTTACGGGACATGCCAGGGCCTCTTCACAGCCAACACAATGGCCATACTATCCGAGGCCCTAGGAGTCGCTCCCCTAGGCTCAGCGTCACCCCCGGCTACCAGCGCGGAAAGATGGAGGTATGCGCAGTATGCCGGCGAGCTAGCGCTGCAAGCATTGGAGTCGGGGTTGAAGCCACGTGACATAGTGACCTACGAATCAATTAGGAACGCTGCGGTAACCCTAATGGCTATCAGCGGTTCAACCAACGGCATACTCCACCTCCTAGCCATAGCAAAGGAGGCAGGAGTCAAGTTTACACTCGATGACTTCGACGAAATCAGCCGGAGAGTCCCCGTAATAGCCGCTCTACAACCAAGCGGCCCCTACGCCATGGTGGACTTGCACAAGCTCGGAGGCGCCCCTGTCATACTCAAGAAGCTATTGGAGGCTGGCTACCTCGACCCGAGCCCGGTTACGATAGAGGGGGAGAGCATAGGCCGGCTTCTCGGGAAGTGGAGCGGTGAACCCGACGGCAGAGTAGTATACCCCGTAGACAAGCCCTACAAGCCTCACGCAGGGATCAGGATCCTCTACGGGAACCTGGCCCCCAAGGGGGCCGTGATGAAGATTGGAGCCAGCGGCGTCCTACGGTTCAGGGGTAGGGCGAGGGTTTTCGATAGCGAGCAGGAGGCGTTCGACGCTATTAAGAAAGGTGAGGTAGAGAAGGGGGACGTCGTCGTTATCAGGTACGTCGGCCCTAAGGGCGCACCTGGAATGCCAGAGATGCTCAAGATAACAGCGGCAATCGTTGGAGCAGGCCTCGGCGAGGACGTCGCACTAATCACTGACGGCCGGTTCAGCGGGGCGACGAGAGGAATAATGGTCGGCCACGTAGCCCCCGAGGCAGAGGTCGGAGGCCCGATAGCCCTAGTCAGGGACGGAGACGAGATACTAATCGATGGCAGTGAGGGCAGGCTGGAGCTACTCGTAGACGGGGAGGAACTAGGGAAGAGGAGGAAGGAGTGGAAGCC
>JALVJB010000181.1 GCA_027034115.1 Acidilobaceae archaeon
ATAATCGAGGTGGGCCTAGCACTAGGCTCCGGCGAGACTATCATATGGCCCACTCTCACAGCCAAGTACGGGCTAATACTAGTATGGGGGACCCTCATAGGCCTGTTCATCCAGACCATCTGGACCCAGGAGATGAGCAGGTGGACCATCGTTAGCGGGGAACACCACGTCCAGGGAGTCGGCAGAATAATAGGGATGGCCACGTCGACCTGGCTCTTCCTATTCCTAGCCTATATAGCGTTCATATGGCCGGGCTGGATGACCGGCGGGGCCGCGGCCTTCCTCAAACTAGTCGGTAACTGGCCAGCTCCGGGTAAGACAGGGCTACTCTTCTGGACATACTTCTGGGCGATAATAGTATTCGCCGCTATACTCCTATCCCCGGTGGCTAGGAGGGCAGTGGAGCTCCTGGAGATGGGCACACTGATACTGGCGTGGATAATCATTATCATAGTAGTATTGACCTCAACCTCTGCCGCAGACTGGGGGTACATGCTTAAGAGAATGTTCCTCCACATGGGAGCTAGGCCCTCCGGCATAGACTGGTGGACCTTCGCCGCCTCCATAGCGTTCGTAGGCTCCGGCGGAGTGGCTAACGTGTGGTACACCTTCTGGCTGAGGGACGCTGGCTTCGGCATGGGCAAGTACGTTGGAACCATACCCGGCATCACCGGAAAGCCTACCGCTCTAGACCCATACGGCGCCATACCCGAGGGCACGCCGGAGAATGCCGAGAGGATTAAGGGGTGGAAGAAGAGGAACTACGAGATGCTATGGTACGTCTTCTTCCTAGGCAACTTCATAACAGTACTAATCTTCATAATGATAAGCTACAGCCTCCTCTACAAGGCCGGGATAACCGCCTCCATGAGCCTAGGCCAGATCAAGGGACACATACTCCAGCTCACCGCTGACGCGATAGCCAAGAGCACACCCCTAGGCAAGGTCGGGGGAGACCTATACCTCCTAAGCGTTTGGCTAATCCTATTCAACACCCAAGTCGCGCTAATGGAGGGACTGGTAAGGCAGGCCGCAGACACCCTCTACATAACATACGAGGGTGTGAGGAAGTTTGTGAAACAGGATATCAGGAAGTGGTACGCCTACTGGTGGATTGGAATAATCATCGTAGAGTTCATACTCGTGGCCGCCGCAGTCCTAGCCGGGGTAAGCTATGGAGAGCTAGTAGTATTTGGAGCCGTGATGAGCCTCCTGACAATGTTCCTGTCGCCAGCATTCCTACTCTACCTTAACACCAAGCTGATCAAACAACTCCCCAAGGAGATTTATGAGGCGATAAAGCCGCACCCCCTAATAATACTGTTGCTAGCCATAGCCGTGATATTCTACGCCTTCTTCTTCGGAGTGGCCGTCGCGGCCAAGCTAGGAATAATATAAATAGTTTTTAGTAGATAAAATCTACCCCTATTTTTTCCAGGCTCGAGAGCCAGTCCAAGAACCTCTTAGCGTTGTCCCCCGAGAAGATAGCTCCGTGCTGGGGGGCTATGGCCTCCATCTCTAGACCTTGTACTCGGGATAGCCATGCGTCTAGCGCCTTCTTACAGCACAGGTACCTCTTATGGAACCCCTCTATGTAGGCCAGGTGCTTGTCGAAGTCCTCCACGAATAGGTACCACTCGTTCTCAGGGAAGACTGCGGCTCCGATGTCTCCCGAGAAGAGGACCCTGGTCTCTGGATCGTATAGGGTGAAGTTGCCGGGCGAGTGGAGGAAATGCGCTGGTATTGCTTGCAGGCTTACTCCTCCCAAGTCGATACTCATGCCTTCATCGGGTATTTCTACAATGTCTAGGTTCGCTATTGCTCCTAGGTGTGGAAGGAACCTCGACCATAGGGCCGATATGTAGATTTTAGCGTTGGGGAAGAAGTCTAGCAGCAGGTTTAGTGATCCCACTACGTCGGGGTCCTGGTGGCTGTAGAATATTCCCTTCACGTTAGAGGGATCGACTATCTCGCTCACTGCTTGGAGGACTCGCTGGAACACGAAGTAGCCTCCCGGGTCTAGCAGCATCGCCTCCCCGTTATGGGTTACTAGGTACTGGTTGGTGAGTATTCCCTTCTCCATGTCGGCTTCATCAAGGCCTAGCCAGATGAACCTGTGATCACCCTCACCAGCTACTGTGAGGGGCCTGTGGAGCTTCCTGGATACCACTACTGCTTCACCTCCAGGGTCGGGGTTATGCTCCCATAAATCTTAACTTTATAATAACCTTCAAGTTTATTAAGTTTAGTGGTGTCCCCTAGAATTTCATCTCCCTCAACAATCGAGTATACCCCGACGAGCTCCCCGTTTATGAAGAGTAGGCGGAAGCTTCCATTACCACTCCCGGACACATAGATCATCTTATAATTCTTGAAGACTCCGAGGTTGTGGAGGTCTTCAATAAACTTGTTGAATTCTCCCCTCCTTATAACAACGTCCATAGTCTTAACGAGCATTGACTTCATGAGTAGCCTAGTAATCCATGAGAGGTCCGCTAGCATCTTGGAATAGTCCTCCTTAACTTCCTCCTCTTTTTGCTCGACGTGGCCAGCGTGTTC
>JALVJB010000182.1 GCA_027034115.1 Acidilobaceae archaeon
TATCTAAATAGGCTCTAGTCATTAAACTACCTAGTATACGGGGCCAGCGTGTAATGAAGCTAGACTCCAGGGAGGTACTCTATAAGAGCCTAGCAATACTCTACAGGTACGCCTCCGACATAGCAGTGCTCGAGTATCCAAGGAGCATCGAGAGGAGGAGCATCGACCTAGTCGTGAGCCTGAGAAATGGTCGTAGGGCCTTAATCAAGGTTACCGCAGATGCCTCAGAGGTGCCCAGAGCGGAGATAAACGAGTTAACGAGCCTGTCAGCCTCCATGGGAGCCTCTCCCCTAATGATCGCTGAGAAGAGGGAGGGAGAGGAACTCCTACCCGGCGTAGCCTACGAGAAGGGGGGAGTGAACCTGGTCTCCCCTGAGACCGTAGAGGGGGTCCTAAGCGGGAAGGACCCCGTATACGTCTACGAGTCTAGGGATAGCTTCAAGGTGAAGGTTAACCCGGAAAGGCTCCGTGAGAGGAGGCTCGCCTCCGGGCTGAGTCTCGGAGACCTTGCATCATACCTGGGTACGTCGAGGAAAGCCGTCTACGAGTACGAGAGAGGCCGGCTCGATCCGACTATTGAGAAGGCCCAGGCCCTAATCCACCTCCTCGGCGAAGACATCGTGGAGGAATACGACATCTTCGAGGGGCCCAGGCAGCCGCCCAAGCCAAGGAGGGAGACCTACGACTCCAAGCTAGAAGAGGAGGTCGCCGAGATACTCCAGAGCAGGGGCTTCACAGTAGTCCACGCTAGGAAGACGGTACTAGACATAGGAGGATCAAAGGGGGAGGATAGAATAGTGGTCGTCGTCAAGCATCCGCGGGAGAGCACTAGGAGCCTCCTCGAGAAGTGCGCGTACCTCTCCCGCATGGCCTCCGTCATAGGAGTTGAGAGGAGGCTTGCAATCGTGGACGAGCCAAGGCTAGCCAAGGACCTAGAAAGCGAGGGCGTAGAGACTGTGACCCCGACAGAGCTCTCCTCCATAATGGCTAGGCTAGAGGCTAGGGGAGAGGAGAACAGTGGCAGGGAGTAGGCCGCCCCGCTACTTCTACACGGGAAGGCCGGGAGTCGGGAAAAGCACGATAGTAACAAGGATAGTCGAGGAGGCGAAGAGGCTCGGCTGCAAGGTTGGAGGGATAGCCGCCCCCGAAGCGCGTTTGGGAGGTAGGAGGATAGGCTTCCGCCTCGTAGACGTGGGTAGGGGTGTCGAGGGGTGGCTCGCTAAGGCTGGCTACCCGGGCCCTAGGATTGGCAGGTACGGTGTTGTGGTTGAAGATGTGGAGAGGATCGGCGTTCCAGCGCTCGAATACGCTGTCCGGGACTGCGATGTCATCGTGATCGACGAGATAGGCCCCATGGAGCTAGCCGTCCCCCCGCTAAAAGAGGCGATCCGCCAGGCGCTGGAATCCCAGAAGCCCCTCGTGGGAGTCGTTCACAGAGCCCTTAGAAGCAGGCACCCCGACATATACAGGCTAGTGGCCGGGTCGGGGCGTATTATACTAGTCACGGAGGATAACAGGGAGAGGTTGCTGGAGGAGGCCCCTATTGTCGCCGAGGAATTGTGCGCCTGGAGCGGTGGTGAAGGAGGGTAGGGCTCTACTATATGTACCCGACGTGGAGAAAGCTAGGAGCGCCCATGGAATAGAGCCCGCCTGGCTAGAAGTATTCTATAATCCTCGCATGACCTACAATAGAGACCTCAGCGTGGCCGTTTTGTCTGCCTACGCTGAGAGGCTCGCCCCAGTGCCAGACTTCCACGTTGTCGAGCCCCTGACCGCGACTGGAGTTAGAGCTGTACGCTACGCCTTAGAGTCGGGTGTCCAGGGGCAAATACTTGCCGGTGACGTGGAGGAGTGCGCTGTAACATATGCAAGGCTTAACGCGAGCCTAAACAATGTAGATGATAGAGTCATAGCCAGGAGAGCTGATGCGAGAGAACTCCTATACTCCGCTCCTCAGATACTAGGCAAAGCCCCCCTCTACGTTGACATTGACCCCTTCGGGTCCCCCGCACCCTTCACAGCCTCAGCCCTAAGCGTGCTCGGCGTAGGAGGCCTACTAGGGGCGACGGCGACAGACCTAGCAGTACTAGAGGGCTCGAAGCGGAGAGCGGCACGCCGCAAGTACTGGGCTGAGAACAGGCGAGTCCCCGAATCCAAGGAGGTAGGCCTGAGAATACTACTAGGCTATATAGCCCGGGCAGCGGCTTCCATGGACAAGTGGGTTCGCCCCCTCCTAGCCTACTATGCAGATCACTACTACAGAGTCTACGTACAGGTCGGCCGCGGGGCTAGAAGAGCCGATAAAATGCTGGAAGAACACATGGGCTACGCCTACTACTGCCCCGGCGATGACAGGACATACCTAACCAGGGATCCTCCCGCCTGTGCTAGCATGACTAGGCCCCAGCCAATAGGCCCCCTCTGGACAGGTCCATTAAACAGCGGGGAGTTCGTAGGGCTAGTCCGTGTGGAAGTAGAGGCTCGGGAATACTTGGAAACAAGGAGGAGGGCGTTAAGCCTCCTGGGAACCCTGGAGTGCGAGTCCAAGCTGGAAAACA
>JALVJB010000183.1 GCA_027034115.1 Acidilobaceae archaeon
TATTATTTAGAGGGTCCTTCTGCGAGACGTGCGGCATAAACGATTGGGTGGAGGACTTCAAGTTCGTCCTAGAGGATCTCGGGGCAGAGGTTGACCTAGTACGTATAGAGGAGCCGGAGGATCCCTTTTCCGACGAGGATTGGAGAATAGGCTATTTCCGGGTGAAGTCCTGGAAGGAGCCAATCGAGGCCGGTGGAAAACTGGGTGAAGGCTGACCTACTACTGGCTGCTTCTAGGGATTAGGGCTCCCACTATTACACCGATCATTAGTGTTACAAGGGCTACTAGGGCTATTGTCAGCGAGTACTGGGGGCGTGCAACACCTGGCGCAGTCGTATTCGCCGGTGTTTTGCCCTCCTGGCTAGGCGTAGTCTTGTTCGTAACGCCTGCTGGTGTGCTTGTGGTCTGCACGGGGCTTGCTGGCTTCTGTGGCTTGACCGTTTCTTGGAGTAGGAGTTGGGTTGTGTAGGCGTATAGGACTGCTTTACTAGCGCTTAATAGTTGGTCCCTCGTATTGTTGATTGATAGGGCGTAGGAGACTAGTAGTTTTTCTTGTAGGCTTGTATTGTTTATCCTTGACGCGATTGTCTCAGCGGTCCTCAATAGTTCACTAGCTGTCCTCGCTGGTTGGAGGGTGAATGTTTCGTGAATTATGCTTGTTGATAGTGCTATTGCCTCTATTGATAGCCCCAGCTTTCCGACCGGGTTAGGCGTGCTCATTGCCTCGGTTGTTAGGTAGATTGGCAGTTCCTCTCCGGTTGTCGGCGCTCCTGCCTCGTTGAGGAGGGTGTCCAGGTAGGCTACCGCCGTCCTCGCTTCTGCAAGTAGTACTAGGGCTACCTGCCTGACCCTGTCGGGGCTGGTCTCACCGGGGTAGAGTGTTGAGGCGTTTAGCCAGAACCATGACCATGAGGCGAGAGCTCTAGCCTCCGCCAGGTATTCCGCCCCAGTCGTGTCTATTCTTCCTAGGAATGATGGGAGCTTGTACTTTCCATTACTGCTCTCTAGGGCTTGAAGTGCTTTCTGGTAGTAGTAGGCGCTTATCCCTGTTTTAGCCCACGCTTTCTCAAGGGATTCCACCCCTACGGGTGACAGACTCTTGTAGTCGGTATTGTCTAGCTGGTTGTAGAGGTGTTGTAGCGTAGCGTTTACCTCGTCTACCTGTGCAGTTATGTCGAGATCGTGGCTTATAGCGTAGGCTAGGTAGCTTGCGGTGTAGGCTGTCTGCAGGGATTCTACTGCTTTGAGCGCGGCCTGGTAGTAGTGGGCGTGAGAGTATAGGTTTGTCGCTTCTTTCAGGGCTCGGGTCGCGTTATTGTAGAGGTTCTCTACATACTTGTTTTTAGCTTGTGAGATAGTATTGTTTAACTTTATGAGCGTTATATTGACCTGTGCTAAGTATTGTTTTATGAGGGCTTGTATTCGATGGTCTATTCTCGGCTTCGCGACAGTCTCTACTAGAAGGGTTTTTCCTGTTACGAGACGGTATCCCTCATCGAGGGATGCTGCTGTCTCGACCCGGACGCCGAGCTTCTCACCATAGCTTGTAAGGTTCACCTCGACCGGGACTCTCTCAGCAATTACTAGGGGGCCTATCCTCTTGTAGACCGTCTTATAGTACTTGTAGACTTCCTGGCCCGCTGGTATTATGAAGAGCTTAGCCCCCGCGCTAGCCGCCGCTTCCAGCTTCTCCTTTAAGCCTCCTACCGGCCCTATGCTGGTGTCCGGCTGGATCATGCCTGTCACGGCGAAGTTTGTCGTGCAGTTTACGCCTTCTAGGGCTAGCAGTGTGGCTAGGGCCATTGCGAAGCCAGCGCTGGGGCCTCCTATTATTATCGACCCTGATTCAACGTCGTAGTAGAAGTCGAGCTGGGTCATGTCGACTCCTGCTAGTAGGCTAGCGGAGAATGCTGCGAGCCTAGCGCTACCCTGCGTGTCGATCATTGAGGCGGGGCTGGTTGAGATGTACACTCGTCCGTGGCCCGGGTAAACTACTGTCACCGTTAGGTTACCGGTCACTCCTCCACCACTACTTGAAACGGCTACAATGTAGACACTGCAAGTCCGAGACCACCCTGCCGTGTCTGTGCTTGAGGGGACTGCCATCGCTAATACGGGAGATAGCATTGAGGCTGCAATTAGAGCTGTAAGCACAAGTGGTGCAATCCGGTGCAACCCTTCTGCGCCTCCACTCAGCTTCCATTTACCGTTATCCTTAACTAGTAGGCCCTCCGGGTTATACGGTTATGGTTTCACATAATATTAGAATATATTTTAGAGTAAGAATTATTATAGTTGAGGAACTGAGGGTCCCCCATGAGCCCTCGTTGAGGGGGTTAGTGGGGGTGAGCTCCGCTCATAGCCCGATGGGGCTCTGTTCTACCCCTTTCTCTTCCTCACACCCCTCCTCGAGGGCGGGGGACCCTCTCTCCCGGGAGGGATTCGATAGTTGGAAAGGTTTAGGTTTACTTGCTCATCAGGTACTCATGTATCTTCTTTGCAGCGTCCATACCGCTCTTTAGGGCTGGACCTATTAGGCTTGGACCATGCCTTACGTCTCCAGCGGCGAATACTCCTTCCCTGGTTGTCATGAAGTTTTCATCGGTTACTATGGTGCCATGCGGGTCTACCTTTATTCCGCAGCATCCGTCCTTTACCGGTGGGGTTGGCAGGACTCCTACGGCTTTTAGCACGTAGTCGAACTCTTCCTCGAACTCCGTTCCCTCTATTGGCACAGGCTTGGGCCTCTTCTCGGCGCTGGTTCTTACTAGCCTCATCCGTATGAACTTGACTATCTTCTTACCGTTCTCCTCCCTGAACTCAATGGGCTGTGTTAGCTCCCAGTACTTTGCGCCTGCCGCTATTAGGTTGTCGATTTCCTTCTTGCCCATCGGGGCGTACTCGGCTGTCCTCCTGTAGCTTAGTACGACCTCGCTCACCTTGCCCTTGACTTCCTCATAGGTTAGTGGTATGAGTACGGCATCAGCCGCTGTTAGGCCTCCTCCTATTACCAGTATTCTTCCCTCGAGTGGTGGCACGCTGTCCCATGGCTTGTACCCGTACTTTGCCATGTGTAGCGCGACTATCCACTCAACCGCAGGGTATACCCAAGGGAGGTCTTCTCCGGGCACGTTCATCTTCCTGGTCTTCCATGTTCCCGTTGCTATGAGGACGGCGTCGTACTCGTTTATGAGGTCTTCGAGGTGTACCCTATCCTGCGGATCTATTATCTTGTCCATTAGTTCTAGGTCTCCAACCATGTCGACTTTGGTCCTTAAGACGAATTTTACCCCTGCGTCTATTAGCTCTTGGATGCCTTTCCTAACGGGGCCTTTAGGTATCCTCGTCACGGGTATGCCGAATAGTATGAGTCCACCGGGCTCGGGGTTCTGATCGTATACTACTACTTCGTGGCCCTTGCACCTAAGTATGCCAGCCGCTCCGAGCCCGGCAGGGCCTGCTCCTACTATGGCGACTTTCTTCCCCGTTGAGGGGGGTATCTCCTTACACCTTAGGAACTTCACATTCCAACACCTCTCAGGGCTCCGGGTTGGTGGAGGGGCCGTTTATGGGGATTATAACGTGGGTCTCTATGGGAGTTAATACATTGTAGTAGCCTGTTATTTACCCAAGTATTTCCCTCATCATATCCTCCCAGGCCTCCCTTAGTATTGAGGCGTCATACCTGCTTATGCCCCGCTCGGTTAGCATGTATGACACTAGGCTCTGCGGCGTCTTGTCGAAGAGGGGATATCTCACCGGACCGTATCCGGGAGCCATATATGTTCTCTCCTCTATTGGGTGGCTATCACACGTTGATTCCGGGTGTATCTTCAAGGAGTCGAATACTGCAATGACTGGTTTACCTGAATGGCTCGCTATCATTGCTAGTTGCCGAGTTCCAAGCTTGTTTACGATGCACCCGTCCCTTGTCACCGCATCCGCCCCCACTAGAACATAGTCCACCTCCTCAATTCGCAGGGGGGTCGCCGTATCCGGTATGAGTTCGACGGAGACCCCTGAGTCCCTGAGTGTCGCGGCGAGAAGAGCCCCCTCCCCGCCCGGCCTACTCTCTAATACGATTACTTTTGTGAAGTTCTGCTTGGAGGCTAGTATTAACGCCTCCACCGTTGAGCTATAGCTTATAGTTATTATTTTGATTGGCTCCCTAAACGACCTCGCTTCCATCCTGATCTTCTCGAGGCTTTTAGAGTAGTAGTCTAGCACCTTCCTAGCGGTCTTCGACGGGTCAAGGCCTTTCTTGCATCCTTCTAGTATCGCGAGGCCCAGATTATAGAGTGGGGCCATTGACTTATTCGCAGTGGTTATCGTCTTCGCTATTCTCCCAGCATCGTCGCAGGAGGCCCCGTTTTCAACGGATTCAATTACAGCTCTTACTGCCCGGTATAGGGCCCATCTTGCCCCCCTTACTTTCTCTCTCCGGATCTCTTCTACTGCCTCGAGGAGTGGTGTGAGAGGGTCCCTCAACCGCAATGCACCTGGTTTAACCTAGGGTTAGCCTCCCCAGAATAATTGCACTAGTAGGTCTAGCAGGCGCGAGAGTCCCTGATAGTACTTCTCTCCCGGCTCTGCTAGGAGTTTTGAGAATGGGTCGGCCGGCGGTAGCTCCCCGTGGATGACACTGTTTAGGAGAGCTACGGGGTCGTACCCCGCGAGGTCCACGAGTAATAGCAGTGATACTATGACGACTCCTGTCGCAACGAGTATTTTCTCGGGGGCAGGCTTGTATAGCTTTGATAGGGTGTGGGGTTTCGTCAGGGCTTGGACTAGGTATTTGTTGAAGGGCCATAGAATTATAGTAGCTATTAGTGATGCTGCGACACCCGTGTAGTCCCCAACGGTCACGTGTGCGAGTCCAAGAACTGCTTTTACGAAGGCCTCGAAGGCGGGGTAGAGGGCTGGTGCGAGTAGGAGAGTTAATAGCAAGCCTGAGCCCCAGTCGAGCACGGGATACTGGGTTCCCTCGAACCGGATTAGTGTTTTCTCTTCCTCTTTTTCCTGCTTAGCTAGTAGCGCTTCTCTTAGAGGGCCTTTCGCCCTCCACGCTATTACTAGCTCAACTATGCCTGAAGCCGTTTTATATAGCAAAACAGTAACTAATAACAATATTATTATCTTATATGTTATAGTGGGTTTAAGAAGGTAGATTAGAGCTTTAACCTCGCCTCGCATTACCAGGTCAGCGCTATAAGCTCTCTTAGATAGTAGCATGGACGCGTATCCCAAGACTGCTAATGCCGCGAAAATTGCGAGTTCCGCCAGAGCTGAGGCCAGGAGGCGCCGCCTGCTAGTGATTCTTAGATCGGTTTCCCCGATGTTAGTCCAGAGTATTATGAATGAAATAATTGATAACAATAGGGTGTCGTATACAATTCTCAGATTTGGAGTTACGAGCAGTGAGACTACTCCCACGACGATCGGTAGGTAATAGTAACGGGGATATGCCAAGACTACCAGGGCTACTAGATAGAGGGGTAGCAAGACCTCCCAAATACTGAGGCCAGGTACGATTCCTACCGTCATACTACGGACTACTTCTGTAAAGAGAACATAAGCCGCTCCGACCTGTAAAAACCTTAGAATAATGCTAATTATCCTCTTTTTCATCCTTGACCACCACAACTATAAGCTTACCGTTAACTTCCCCGGCCACAGTCCTGGCTTCTTCTCCAATAGCGTCTGCTATCGCTGGCGGGGCGAGTAGTAGGAGGAGCGGCCTAGCCCTCACGTAGTCTCTCAGGTATTTCCTTATAACCACGGCAGAGTGTTGAGGAGGTTCTCCGGAGGGAGGCGTCTCAGCGAGGCCCGATAGCACGGCGTGGAGGCCTCGAGGTCCCGGGCTTGGGGGGACTATTATGGGTTCTTCGACGAGACCTATGTAGCCCACGGTTACTCCCTTGCTCGATAGTTCGCCTGCGAGGCCTGCAGCTATTCTAGAGGCCCTCTCGAACGGTGTCTTGTACGGTTCTCCCTGGTCCCCCTCGGGGCCTGGGGCAATCATTATTATTACCGGGCTACTGGTCTCCTTCCTCATCTCCTTTACTATGAGTTTGCCGAGCCTTGCGGTCGCCTTCCAGTCTATTAGCCTCGGGTCGTCGCCTTCCCTGTACTCTCGGATCTCGTAGAATTCTAGGCCCATTCCCTGGGAGTAACTTCGCACTAGGGTTGAAACCTCTCTTTCCAGGGATTCCTTTAACTCTACCTTCTTCTGGGTTGGCTTGCCGTGGAGGTGGGCTTCTCCTTTTGGATGCCATTTGATCGTTAATTCGTATAGTCCGAGCGGGTCGTAGACTTTCGCTTTAACCTCCCCGAAGGCTCGTTTCCCAGCCCTGGCTACTAGGTAGTATTCTGTGCGGGCTTCGGTGCCCGGCGGGGCGATTAGACGTGTTCTCGAGCTACCTATTCGCTTTAGGTTTCTGGGGGGTGTGTCTTCTACTTCAGCGATTATTAGGGCTAGTAGGCTGTTGTTCTTAACTGATAGGTTAATAGGGGCTACATATCCTTCTACTGGGACTTCTGGTATCCTTCTTTCGAGGTTGTTCATGAGTTCGTTGGCCGCGAGGTGGGCTAGTAAGCCGGATGCTAGGGGTGTGAATACTAGAGCAAGGCCCAGGCCTGTTCTCTGCCAACTACTCTCGAGTAGCCCCCAGGCTATTACTAGGAGGCCTGCCATGGCGAGGCCGAGGCCTAGAGGTGTAAGCTTTCTGGATACCAGCCTTGGCTCCTTCAATTTTTCCTCGCCGGCGGGCTGGGCGTCGGTATTGTATTAATTATTTGTTCTATTATTTTTTCTGTTAGCCCGGGCTCGGGCGTAACGCCTGGCTTAAGTATTATCCTGTGCGCTAGAACCGGTACTGCGACGCTCTTAACATCGTCAGGTAAAACGTACGATCTGCCGTTTATAGCGGCCCATGCCTGGCTCATCCTCATGAGAAATATTGAGGCCCTGGGGCTTGCGCCAAGCCTTATCATCGAGTGCTCGCGGGTGGCCCGAGCTATATCGAGTATGTAGTCGATTACCGGGTCTGATACGCGGATGTTCCTTATCACCTGGGACGCCTTTATTATTTCCTGAGCCTCGGCTACTTTTGCAACGTTGAATTCTTCTATAATATTGTATTTTTTAAGTATGTCCTTCTCCTCTTCCCTACTGGGATAGCCGACATCCACCTTTACCATGAACCTGTCGATCTGAGCCTCCGGGAGAGGGTAGACTCCCTCGAACTCCACCGGGTTCATCGTAGCTATTACTATGAAGGGCTTGGGTAGCTCATAGGTAACTCCTTCAATAGTCACCTGCCTTTCCTGCATGGCCTCTATAAAGGCGCTCTGAGTCCTAGGGCTAGCCCTGTTAATCTCATCAGCCAATACTATGTTCGCGAATATGGGGCCTTTACGGAACCTGAACTCACCGCTCCTGGGATCGTAGACCATGGTGCCTAGTACGTCGGCCGGGAGGAGGTCTGGAGTGAATTGTATCCTCTTGAATGATAAGCCTATCGCACGGGCTAGCGCCTTCGCCATACTAGTCTTAGATACACCTGGAACTCCTACTAGGATAACATGGCCCTGGGCCAGCATTGATGCTAGGATTAGCTGTAATTCCTTCTTCTTACCGATTATAACCTTAGATACCTCATCTATTACCTTTCCCGCAAGTTCGGCGACAAATACCGAACTGTCACCGTCACTGCCCACGGTCTTCACCCTCTAACAGTTCTAAAGCCTCCTGGTACGGGTAGACCCCCGCAATGGAGAGAGCTAGAGCCATATTAACAATAATCCTACGCCTAAGGGACCCCCATAGCGGGATGTAGCGTAAAATCCGGGATCCCTCTACTCTACGACACAATTCCCGGGATTCGAGGGTAAGCCTTCTTATAGTTCTAAAGGACGAGCCGTGGCCAGTTATCAGTCTGCCGTACTTCTCGGTCCTCCTGCAAGCCGTGTAGGCATCGCTCCAGGACCCTAGCTCCATGGATAATGTAATGCTCGGCTTTCGGAGCCTTTTACGGCGCTTTTTCTCTTCTTCCTTCTCCTTCCCCGTGATTCTTGATGAATGGATCGTCGCGGCGGACAAGACCGTAGCGATGCCTAGTACTAGGAGTGGTGTCAAGTGGTGGCTTACCAGGCTCTTTACGACGAATCCTTCTATACCAGCATAGATTCTCGCGAAAGCTAGTAGGAATATTGAGGGGTGGAGGGATAGTATCAGTTGCAGATTACCCTGGCCTGGGTTCACGTAAAACTCCTCATCTACAAGTATTAGCGTGGTTTTGGGCGAGGAGACTCTCTCCCTTATAATGCCTGCGATCGCCTCCAGCGCCTCCGGGTGGGCCTCGGCCTCCATATTGGTCGCTATTGTACTGTCCGCTATCAGTACGACGCTCCCCTTACTAGACTTGCATTCTGCTCCGGCTATGTACCAGAAGCCGTTCATGGGTGGAGACGGATATGGCCACGCAGCTGCTATTAGCCGGTACAGCCCTTGCCTTTCCGGCAAGTGCGGCTTACCCGGTGTAGTGATGGGGCCTGTGGTATATGCGAGGTACCCGGTGTATCCCGTGGGTAAGTCGTAGCTTTTCCCGCCAACGACAAGGTAGAGATCATTGTATGTATTGTTGAGCGGACCCCTTATCCTTAAAGACATATAATCGCATATTATATAGCTTATATTCTCAATTAACCGGGAGACTCCTGGACTCGGCTCCTCGTCCAGGACAAGCAGGTGAACTCTCACTTGTCTAGCGACTAGGCTCCTTACAAGCTTGTAGGCTTCCGAGGGTGGAGTTGGGGAGGAACCGCCGATTTCCAGGATTACTACATCCCTGATGTTTTGAAGCTTGGGCAGCCCGCTAAACCCGTATACTATTGCTTCCCTGTACCCCTCGGATGCCAGCGTGCTCCAGAGCTTGCTGGTTCCGTAGGGGCCCTTGTTTAGAGGATAGGAGGCGTCACTTGGTACCGCCACCCGGAGCAGGACGTTACGTGGCATGTACTCAAGGCTAGCCAGTAATGCTACTATGACTAGTGCTAGCGCTAGCCACTTCTTAGACTCCACCTATCAGCACCCTCCTCAGCTTCCTCGAACAATAACCAGGATCGAAGCCCGTAGGTATGCCGCCGTATACCTTGGCCTCGTAGGCTCGCGTGACATCCTCGAGTAAAGCTTGAACCTCTGGTGAGAGCGAGTCTTTAACCCTCTCCAGGTACTCTCTAGGCGTCTCATAGGGATACTTGGGCTTTCCCCGGAGGCGGAGCACTAGTATCGTAGTACTATAGCACCACTCTGGGCCACCTGCGGGTCTGCCCACTAGTAGTCTGGCCAGGTTAGTGAGCGGGGCTAGGCTTTCCCTCTCAGCTAGCAGTACGACTATGAGGACTCCTATCCCGGAGAGGCCTAGAAGTGCATTAGAAGGTGGTGATATCGTCGTTATGTGTAGTGTCCTGCTCTTATGCCTCGGGGCAACTCTGCCCTGTGCCTCTATCCGTGCCTTTTCAGCCTGTACAACTATGTTCTGTAGTCCTTGTAGGAAGTTTGTTAGGTTTACTTCCTCCTCTCTAGCCTTCTCCTGCTTGGGTTCGACGATGTTGGGTGAGCCGAATCTCTGCTGGTATTCTCTTAGTGCTTCCTCGTAGAGTGACCAGGGGATTAAGCCTTGCTTAGCGTAGTCGTTTAGTTTTTTCAGGGCGCTTGTCGCCTCTTCCTTGCTACCTTTTCTTATGGTATCGAGTAGTTTCTCAATCAATGTCTGGTTTACTCGCTCTTGCTCGCCGGGCTTGGTTATTTGTAGTTTGCCTTCTATTATTGCTTCTACTAGTTCCTTGCTAACTAGTTGTTTGGGTATATGCACTATTTCTGCCAGGTAGGCTGGAGTGTATAGCCTAGTTAGTGCTGGTGATTCTCCTGGATAGCGGGTTACTATTGGAATTAGTCCGGAGGCCTCTCGGAGAGTTAGTAGAGTTATGAGCGTATCTAGCGGTGATCCTAGAGTGATTGTTGTGATGGGTGCTTGGCAGTCCTGGTAGGGGAGGTATCCTAAGGGGTTGGCTACGGCGTAGAACGTTGTGTTGGCTCCGTGGTAAACTATACTTTTAGGGCATACTGGAAGGTACTTGGGAGCTTTCTCTGCTAGTAGGGTGAGCTGTGTATTGTTTAGCGAGTTTAAGCTCTTCTTCAACACCTTTATACCGCGTAGGGGATAGCCTTGTTCTGCCTGCCTAGCCATTATTTGGAGGGCGTTAATGAGTTGTAGGCGCCAGTCAGAGGTATTCCCTGTGTCATTAATTATTAGTGTATTATTAATTTGTTGTATTGCTATATATGCTATGAATTCGACGTCTAGAGAGTCTAGGAAAAGTGTAGCATTAACAGTAACTGTTTGTTTGAGAATTATGGGCGGGTGGCGGGGTATCTCCTGGCTTCTTGCTATGCTTCCTGTTAGCGCCAGTCCTAAGAGAATGATGGCTACTGCTACATGACTCTTGCCGATGTAACCTCGCCTCCCCGCCCCCTGCAGACGCCAATAGCCTCTGCAACACCTAATATTTTCCTTGCCGCCCGCCTAGTAACTGCCCTCTTCCACAGCTTCCCTAGTAGTCTGGCTGTGAAGGGTATCTCTATCCTGGCTCCCGCCGCCCTAGGGTGTCCCCCGCCGCCTAGCTCGACGGCTATTGCTTGAACGTTTACCCGTCTACTTCTTAGGGAGAGGCCTCCATTCTCTCTTATTATGACGGCTATGTCTGCTTTGAATCGTGAGAGGAGGCTTGCCCCTATGAAGCTGTTCGATGGAGGGCCGTGCTTCTTGAAGGCTGCCGCTACTCTGCATTCGCCTTCAGCGACGTATACTGTTGATAGTATCTTGTTGAAGTTCTCCAGCTCAGCGTTTACATAGGATTCGAGTTTCTCTTGGAGTTCGTCGTCCCAGAGAACGCCCTCGGAGAACTTTGCTATGACTCTCCTCCTCCACTCGGCTACCCCGTTCTCGTATCGTGTGTCAGCTATTCGGAAGAGTTTAGGTGCCAGCGGGTGGTTCCATCGCCATAGGTCTGCGGCGCATACGGCTTCCTCTAGTTCTCGAAGGTACTCAGTGTACTCCGTGTTATTGTACTTGGTGGCATATCTAGCTACTACGCCGGTTGCACATGTACTTGTATCGATTGTGAGACGGGCGCCTGCGCTGGAGATTAGCTTCTTCCATTCTTCCGGCCATATATGGTGATCGTACCAGTCTACTCTCGCGCCCTCGCTCGTCATAGTTGAAATGTGTTTCGCGGATTCCTCGACGCTTTTCTTGTTGGGGCCGAGATCCGAGACTACTAGGATGTCCCCTTGGCCTATGTTGCCCACGAGGTTTTCGAGGGCCTCGTGTATATTGTAGGGTTCCGCGAATAGGATTGTTGCCTCCTCTATTCTCCTTTTATATGCTATAAGGGCTGCCGCCGCTGACCCTGCACCGTCAAGGTCGGTGTGTGTTACTATGAAGAGGTGCCCCATTCTATACCTTCCTCCCTGGCTACCTCGCTTACGGCCTCGGGGACGAGTTTTTTCAGTTTCTCGTAAGTATCCTGTAAGGCCTCGGGGAGCACCTTGGTCGCTGAGAAGATCACTGTGAAGTTCGTATCTCCTCTCCACCTAGGCAGTATGTGTATATGCACGTGGCCTGCTATCCCTGCTCCCGCGGCCTCGCCAACATTCACTCCTATATTGAAGCCGTGGGGGTTGTAAGCCTTCCTCAAGGCTCTCATCGACGCCTTGACCAGGAGGCCCATCTCGGCTAGTTCTGGCAGGCGGAGGTCCTCGAGGGTTGGCACGTGCCTGTACGGCACTACCATTACGTGCCCAGAGTTGTAGGGATATTTGTTTAGTATGACGTATGATAGCTCTCCACGATAGACGATTAAAGCTTCCTTATCGTTATGCTTCGGCGCCTCGCAAAATACGCATCCGCTTGTGCGCTCGGATCCTGCTATGTACTTCATCCTCCATGGGGCGTAGAGTATCCTGTACCAGGGCCTCGGCCATTTCTCCTGGTTCAAGCCTTGCACCATTGGGTTAGGCGCTAGTACTAGTACTATTTAGAGGCTAATTGCAACTCTCTCCTCTACTGGCCGGTGAGACCTGGTATTCGAGGTGCTTGCTAGTGACGTGTTGGAGAGGGTCTAAAAGCGAGTGTAGTGCTAGATGGATTGTCTGTGATTCGGGGCTCATGGAGGAGGCCGGCGATCTAGTCGACGCCTACAGAGAGGTAGCTGTTGGGAACGTGAATATACGGATGATTAATGGAAATGAAAAGATTAGGTACCTCTACGTCAACCAGAGAGGGGCCGGATTCGTACTCGAATTGGATGCCGGAGTATTCGACAGGGACTGCTTTAGCGAGATAAAGGCCGATATCCTGGACAAGCTAACACAAGCGTTATACGATGATCCTAGATGGCAACTGTTGTATCATATAATAGATAGGCAAATGCTCCCTACTCCCTAGCCAACTGGTGGGTCGGCTGAGACAGGTCTCCTCACGGCCCTCGACATCGAGGGCTCGGGCCCGTGTACTTCTTCATCCCCGTTAGACCGTATACATGCAAGAGTATTGTAAAGATGCTTTCTTAGACCACACACGCTACGGGGGGCTTATAGACTAGGAACTAGGATGGGGGTCCGCACTCAAGACCCTCTTCACCAAGCATTCTCAGTTACGCCGAGCTCTTCATCCCCTCGTTAACATTTTGAAGCATTACAGGGGAAATTAACGTGGACTACTGCTCGAGCGCCTCGTCGACCACTAGCTTCACGTGTTCAGTTAGGCTATCAATAATGGGCATCGGTAGCTTTATTTTTCCTACTAGTAGGGAGAGCTCGGTGCACCCATAGATTAAGGCTTCAACGCCCCGGGCTTTCAGGGACGAGATAACTTGGGCTAGCTTTAGGTTGAGTGATTCCGGTATTCGCCCCTCTACTAGCCTTTCTATTATAGAGTCTACTACCTTCTGCCCATATGGCCCGGGCGTTACAACTTTCACTCCCATGGTTTCTAGGTACTCGTGGTAAATCCTAGAATCAACTGTTGCACTAGTCGCTAGTAGGCCGACCGTAGATACCCCCATTTTCTCTATCCGCCTAGCTACGGCCCTTCTTATATCCACTATTGGATACTCAGGTTTTGCTTCCTCGAGTGCTTCGCTTAGGAACATGTGAGGGGTGTTGGCTGCCAGCAAGCCTATCCTGGCTCCGGCCTCCGCCAATCTCTTTAACGCTTCAACGAGGAGTTCAATAGCTCCTTTTTTATCTCCTATTTTGACATATTTACACATTTCCTGAACAGGAATACTGTAGAGGACAACTCTTGGATCTCTCCCTACCTTATCCCTGAAATATTCTACAATGAACTTGTAGTAGAGTATTGTTGAGTAGGGGCTGAGGCCTCCTACTATGCCAATGGGTTCCCTCAAAGCCGGTAGCACACCTCGCAGGCTATCGAGAATGGTATTCAGGACTGGGGGAAATTACTGGGAGGCTAGTAATAGGGCGCTTACTCTTCTACAGGCCCTATTACCTGCCTTCCCACCATCTTGTTTATCCTTTCGACCTCCTGGTCTACCCACTTCTGGATTTCTTCGATCTCCTCGTCGGTTAGGTGCTTGAAGCGGCCCTGCATCCTGAGGTAGTGTTTCACGTGCTTCCTCCTTGGTACGGGGACTGTTACGTCGAACTCGCCGTGGTCGAGCTCCCAGTTCACCCACATTCCCGTCTCCGTGGCTAGCCTTGCAATCTTGATGCCGTATCTCGGGTCGAATCTCCACCCGGTTGGGCATGGTTGTAGCACGTGTATGAAAGTTGGTCCTTCTACTTCTAGGCCGCGCTTGAACTTGTTCAGCATGTCCAGGGGGTAGGCTGGGTTTGTGGTGGCTACGTAGGGCACCCGGTGGGCTGCTACTATTTCTGCTATCGGCTTCTTAGGCCTCCTCTCTCCCCTCCATACCTTGCCAGCGGGTGTTGTGGTTGTCCAGGCGAAGAGTGGCGTGGACCCGCTCCTCTGTATTCCAGTATTCATGTAGGCCTCGTTATCGTAGAGCACGTACATCACGTTATGGCCTCTCTCGAGCATTCCCGATAGGGCCTGGAATCCTATATCGTAGGTTCCACCATCACCTCCCAGCACTACAACGTTTATCTTCTTGTTGGGGTCGATCACTCCCTTCCTCTGCAGGACTTTTATCGCTGTCTCTACTCCGCTAGCCGCAGCAGCGGCGTTCTCGAATGCTAGGTGTAGCCATGGTACCTTCCAGCTCGTGTATGGATAGGTGGTGGTTGATACCTCTACGCACCCGGTGGCGTTTACTACTATGGTGTTGGGGCCAGCGGCTTTTAGCAAATGCCTCACTATGGTTCCAGCTGTGCACCCGGCGCATAGGCCGTGGCCAGGGGAGAATAGCTCCTGCCTGGGTATCTGGTTTATGAGCTTGAAGTACCTCTTCTTTTTCTTCTGTGCCTGGCTACTCATACTTCACACCCCTAACTCCCCAATAGAGGGACTCTTCTGGGGCTCTCCCCCTGTCTAAAACCTTGAATGAGTAATCTACTATTTCACGGATTGTATCTTCTGTTATCCTTCTCTGCCCGATGCCCGCTATAATGCTCATAATCATGGGCTTCGCCTCGTCCTGGTAGAAGGAGGACATTATCTCTAGTGCTACGGGGCCTGCTATTCTTGCTCCATAGCTTATGGCTTTGTCTATCACGGTGACTAGTTTAGCGTTGCCTAGAGCCTTCTTCACGTCCTCTACTGGGAACGGTCTCCACAGCCTTAGTCTCATAGCTCCGACTTTCACTCCCTTCTCCACGAGTGGTTCTAACGCTTCTATGACTGTCCCGTAGAGGCCTCCGTACGCTACTATCACGACGTCTGCGTCTTCAACGTTGAATGTTTCTATGAGGCCGTAGCCACGGCCGAACCTTGCTTTGAACTCCTCGTCTGCCTTTCTAGCTTTCTCGAGGGCCTTCTTCATTGCCACGACTTGCTGGTACTTGAACTCGTAGTACCATTCCGGCCCTGTCAGGGTTCCCATTGTAATGGGCCTCTCTGGGTCCAGCTTGATCCTGTTGTAGTTCTTGGGAGCATAGTCTAGTATTGGCTTGTTATCCTCGGGGACTAGGACGGGCTCGTAGGTGTGGCTCATTAGGTAGCCGTCGTAGGCTACCATGACGGGTAGCATTACCTCGGGGTCTTCCGCGATACGATAGGCTTGCACTATGCTATCGTAGACCTCTTGGGCTGAAGAGGCTATCAGGGTTATCCAACTGGTATCCCTCGTGTTCATTAGGTCGCTGTAATCATTCCAGATGCTTATCGGTGCCGATAGAGCCCTGGTAGCGATGCTCATTACTACTGGTAGTCTTAGCCCGCTAGCTATGTGGAGTATCTCGTGCATAAGTTCCAGGCCCTGGCTAGCGGTTGCAGTAAAGGCCCTTGCTCCAGCGGCTGACGCGGCGATTGTCGCGCTGAGCGCTGAGTGCTCGCTCTCAACATGTATCATCTCCGCGTTAAGCTCGCCATTGGCTATGAACTCTGCTATCTTCTCCACAACAGTCGTCTGCGGCGTGATGGGGTAGGCCGCGATGACGTCGACGTCCAGGTCCTTGACCGCGTAAGCGACCGCATAGTTACTCGAGAGAGGGAGCCTCTTCCAGGTCACCTTAGCCTCCTGAACCGTTACCGCCATGCTACTTCACCTCCTCCACGAAGTCTATCGCGTTCACGGGGCACTCCTCAACACAGATCCCACACCCCTTACAGTGGTCGTAGTCTATCCTGAGGGAGAAGGAGTATTTCCTACCCTTGCTCGTGACATACTCCTCGTCGATTATATGAAAGACGGAGTCCGGGCAGTAAACCCAGCATAAGAGGCATCTTATGCACTTGTCCTGGTTGATCACGGGCCTGAAGACTCTCCAGTCCCCAGTATACCTCTCCTCGGCATTACCGGGCTCGATAATAATGCCCCCAGGAGGGATCTCGTTCCACGCGGGAAGCTTCTCCTCAGCCGCCACTTATACTCACCTCGCCACCACACTCTCAGCAGCCACAGCCTCATAGGCCGCTCGTACTGCTTTCACGTTCTTCTCGCCGAGGCGGCCTGGGAAGGTCTCCATAATGGCTTTTTCCACATTCTCAAGAGACACGATTGGTAAAACCTTTACGAGAGCCCCAACCATAGCGGTGTTCACGATCGGGACTCCTAGAATCTCGAGGGCTATTTTCGTAGCGTCCACAGTGTATATCCTGTACTTGCCCGGGTCTATGCCCGTTGATTCTGCGAACTCGCTCGCAGTCTTCTTAGTGTTGACTAGGATCAAGCCCCCCTCCTTGAGGCCTGGGAGGTATAGCTCCTTCGGGAGGCTCGAGTCCAGGATTACTACGACATCGGGCCTCGTTATCGGAGCCCTTGTTAGTATAGGCTTGTCGGATACCCTCGTATAGGCTCTAACTGGTGCTCCACGCCTCTCGGCACCGAACTCTGGGAAAGCCTGCGCATACTTCCCCTCGAATATAGCGGCCTCGGCAAGGATCATTGCGGCCGTTACGGCTCCCTGGCCGCCTCGGCCATGCCATCTTATCTCGAATCGCAAGTCGTACCCCTCACACCGGTTTCTATCAAATATAGTATTCACTGTCTATCCGATATAATAATGTTCAACTAGTATATGATACTATACATGGGGATACCTTCAATGACGAATATACAAGATATTCCCGAGCTAGCGCTAGAAGCCAGATCACTGGTTGACAAGATAATCGAGTACAGTGATCTCTACACTTATACGAGGCGGGCATTGGAAGCCCTTAACGTGAAGCCTAGGGTACTGATAGCTTTTGGTAAGGCAAGTGTTCCGATGGCTAGAGCTGCTATTGACTATCTCGGCGACCGCATCGAGGGCGGTGTAGTAGTAATACCGAAGTGGAGGGAGACGCCAAGCCTGCCCCGCCTCGAAGTAGTCAGAGGGAGCCATCCCGTCCCAGACGAGTCAAGCCTCAAGGCTGGGGAAGTAGTCGTAGAGTGGGCGAGGAGTGCTAGGAACAAAGAGTTACTCGTCCTGGTTTCCGGCGGTGGGAGTGCCATGGTCGAGTTACCCCAGGAGGGAGTCGGGCTTGAGGACATTGCAGAGACAAACAAGCTCCTGCTATTATCAGGCGCCTCGATATATGAGATAAACGCCGTCCGAAAACATCTCAGCCTTGTCAAGGGAGGATGGCTGGCTAAACATGCTTTCCCAGCCATTATACATGGATTGTATGCCAGTGATGTTCCCGGCGACAGATTGGATACGATAGCGTCGGGGCCAACAGTTCCGGATCCGACTACATATAAAGAGGCCTTAACTGTTCTAAAACGCTATAATCTACTAGATAAAGTGCCTGTTAACGTACTGCGAGTACTTGAAGAAGGCGCCAAAGGACTACGACCGGAAACCCCTAAACCTGGCGACCCTGTTTTCACCAGCGTTACAAACCTACTAGTAGCCTCAAACATGCACGTGCTACAACGACTAGATAATTACCTAAAACGCAAGGGCTACAATACGCTAATACTCACTAGTAGGATTGAGGGAGAGAGCAGAGAAGTCGGCAGAGTACTCTCGTCAATAACCCTGGAAGTCATTGAGCGAGGAGTCCCTCTAGATAAACCTGCCGCTCTACTATTGGGGGGAGAGACGACGGTCACAGTAACAGGTGAAGCAGGGACCGGGGGGAGAAACCAGGAGCTAGCATTATCGTGGCTTTTACATACCGATAAATGGTTAAGAGGTGAAGGTAAGAGTGCTCTCCTAGCCATGGATACCGATGGGATAGATGGCAGTAGCCCGGCTGCTGGCGCCCTTGTCTGGACTGGTCTCTCGCGTAGAGCTAGAGAGCTGGGATTCGACCCGTGGTCATACTTAGAGAGGCATGATTCCTACAGCCTCTTCTCCAGGATAGGTGCTACTGTTGAGACAGGACCTCTCGACTCAAATCTAAACAGTATAATAATAATACTAGTAAAATAAAAAAGGTATTGGGATTTAGCCTAGTGTTTTCTGTATCCCAGATAGACTGCTGCAGCTAGGCCAGCCACTACTACCATTACCGTCAGCAGTGAGCCTAGCGATGTGGACGGAAGGGCTAGAGATCCACCAACTATCTTTGGCGGGACAGTAAGTATGATTGGCGTACCAGTAAGGTCGGAGATTGACGGGCTTGTAGTGCCTGTTATTACCACTGTTACCTCACCCGTGTCAGCGTTTATTGTGTAGTTGCTGACCGGCTTCCACGTCGATCCATCGTACCAGAGTAGCTTCGCATCGCTTACCTTTACCCACTTAGTTTCAAGGTGGAACGTCAAAACGACCTTATGTAGCGCTCCAGCGGTAGACTCCGTCGCGTACACGTCTGTGAAGATGTTCAGCTTGTTTAGACCTGCTGGGAGGGTTACTCCCAGGGCTTCCTCATAGGCGCTTGCGGAGGGGAATTTAACTACCTGGACTGTTGCGGGAGCAGTTAGTTCTACGCTAACTTCTGTCGATGAAAGTACTCCGCTCACGGTTACGCCGGGTACTGTTGCAGTCGTGTTGTCTAGGAATAGAATTGATGCTCCTTCTGCATACTTGACGAATTTGATCGTAGCAGTTGTGTAGTTATCTTTTCCGAGGTAGTCTACTCCGCCGACTGTCACATTGTATTCATTGCCAGAGGTCAAACCGGCGGCCGTTCCGTTTATCTCGATGTATCCGGTGGAGCTGCCTCCCTGGAATAGAGTAGTGCCTGCTTCCTTGATCATTATAGTGTAGAAGGCCAAGCCGAAATCGTCTGCAAAGGCTCCAGTAGCGTTCACCTTAATAATTGGGTAGTTCACATCTATCACTAGCTTATCCGCTGTCACGCTTGGTGATGCCTTGTCTAGGTAGAAGGCTAGTGCACTCTTTAACAGGTGCTCTGCTACGGGCTCCTCGAGAGTGTCTACGTCGAATGCAAAGTAGACTGTCTTGGCGGTTGTGTTACCGGTTCCATCATAAGTTACCATAGCAGCGGTGTCCATCGCTATGCTCCAGTTAGCCACCGCGGTGCCATTATTTACTGGGAGCACTTCGTCCGGCCAGTAGCCCAAGATCTCATAGGCCGTTATGTTACCCATCGGTGTTCCTTCGCTAGCGTTGTAATATTCGAGGTATGCTAGCGGGCCTAGCACAGTCTCCGTTATCGGGTACTTTAATAGAGTCACGTTATAGGTGTCCGGCCACATGTCACTGTAGAACTTAGCGTGGGCCACATTAATCATTAAGGCGTCAGCGCCGTGGAACCATCCGATATCTCCTCCTGATAGAATGATCAGGCCGTTGTAGTATTCTGAATATGTGATTAATGCTAAGTAATCTGCTATGTCACTTATCGGGAAGTAGTAGCCTCCAGCGAAATACGCGACGACGGGGAAGTCTCCGCTTAGCACTGGGCCGTATATGGAGCCTAGCACAGCAGGGTTCCAGACGAATGCTGGTAGACCCGCCTCACCGGCAGCATTCTCCATGGCAGTAATTGACTTGGTAACATTTGGAGCCGCGTAGGCGTCGGGGATTATTAGAACCGTTGGCTGGGTCACTTTAGACTTCATGTAAACTGTTAGGTTGACTCCTCCGTCGCTGTCGAAGGGATAGCTTATGTAGAGATAGTGGGTTCCAGATAAGTCTTCTCCGACAAGCCTTATTGTCGTGTTAGACGGGACTCTTATGTGGAACTGCCCTGATGCGTCGGTGACGTTCCAGCCGTAGAGATTGTCGAGATACGGGGACCATGCACTAACGTTAACTCCTTCTATTGGCTGGCCCGTATCGTAGTCTATGACTGTGCCGTTTATCCATACTGGTTGTAGTAGTGTGAAGCCGTAGATTACTTTAATGGTTCCGCTTGTATTGGTGCTGAATGTTATGTGGCCGCCATAGGGTCCTGTCGGCATGGTTGTGTTTGTTAGGTTAATGTACAGGGTTATGGTTACTGTTCCGTTTGGCGGTATGATGTAGCTGTCGCCTATGCTTGGGGACTGTACTGCCGCGTCCCAGTCTTGGTATGAGAGGTTGCTTATGCTGGCGCTGGTCCAGTAGAGGTCTATGTCTGTTACGTTGACTTGGGCTGGGGTCGTGCCCAGATTGATTAGCGTGATGTTGTACTCCGTACTGTTGTCTATGTACTTTAAGGGGGTTCCTAGGAATACGTTTGCCTCCTCTGGAATTACGGTTGCCGTCACGGCCTGCATCGGGTCAATCATTCCTGCACCCTGCTTGTAGATGTCGTAGGCGTAGGGGAAGTAGGCGTTGGGGTAGAGCCAGTCGGCAGTAGAGATTATTGCTGACTTAATCATGTAGGGCGTCCATGTCGGATGAGCGCTCTTGATGAGGGCGGCGAGGCCTGCTACGTGAGGCGTAGCCATGCTTGTGCCAGCCCATGCCTCATAGGGGAAGTCTGGCGCCCATAGGCCTAGGCTCATTGGAACCGTTGATGACACTGCCATTCCGGGAGCCGAGACATCTGGCTTAGTGTAGTAATCGACAGGGCTCGGACCTGTGCTACTGAACCATGCCGTTGTCCATGCCTTTGTTGCGGCTGCTACCGTGATAGCCTCGTGGCTTATACCTGGGCTCTCGATCGTGTAGTAGTCTGGGCCACTGTTGCCTGCCGCTATTACTACTACTATTCCGTGTTCGACTAGCCAGTCAGCCATCTGGGCTATGGGGTCATAGGATGCAGCTGGACCTCCTAGGCTCATCGATACTACGTCGGCACTAATGTTATAGGCCCACTCCATTCCATCGAGTATCGCACTGTAGGGGCAGCCGAAGGTACTGCATACCTTGCCCATTGCGAGGTCTGCTCCTGGCGCGATGCCGTGGAATTGGCTTGGTGTTCTCACCCACCAGCTGTGGGTTATGACGTTTGGCGGTGGGGTTAATGTCGACACATCGTCATAGAGGAGTACTTGGGACGAGTTTGTTGCATTATATACTACTATTTTGTCTATGAACCATCCGTCTATGTCCCAGTGGCTTAAGTAGTAGGTTCCGTTTATGTATGCTGCTATATAGTCGTAGATGAAGGATACTTCCATTGTGGTCGCATTGGCTGGGACTGTTATGTTGTAGGAGTCTGTTACTGGAGTGGTCTGGTTTCCGCTGAAGCT
>JALVJB010000184.1 GCA_027034115.1 Acidilobaceae archaeon
CTGCCTCTTATACATCTCGTAGAGCTCCTCCTCAGTAGTCGCGTCTTCCGGCGCTTTATCGGGCCTCCACCTTATGAACCTGGGGAACCTTATCGATATGCCCACTCCGGGCCTGACCCAGCCTAGGCAGCAGGTGTGCATCGGGGATAGGGTGAGCTCTGCCCCGAGTATCTCGGCGACGTATTTCGGCTCTATCCAGACGTCCGGCTTCACCTTTGAGTCGACCCTGGGGTGCTTGTGGGGTATTATTATCGGCTTGAGCATGTCTTGCATCCTCTCGAGCTCCTCGTCTGTGAAGCCTGTGGCGACTTTGCACACTGTGCGGAAGACATCCTTCTCCGGGTTATACGCGGCCATTAGCAGGCTGCTCAGCTTGCCTCCCCTCTTGCCCCTGCCATAGAATGCTCCTACTACTACGAGGTCTACGGTGTCCGTCATCTCGCTCTTGTAGTCCTTCTTAAGCTTCACCCAGAGCCAGCCCCTCACACCCGCCCTGTAGATGCTCTGGTCGTGTATGGCCTTCACCATGACGCCCTCTGCACCGTCCTCTATTGCTTTCAGGAAGAACTGCCATAGCTCCTCGGGATCGCTCGTCGTTATATTGGTCGCAATCGTGAAGGTATCCGTCCTCTCCACTACTTCCTCGAGGTTCCTCCTCCTCACTGGGAGGGGCTTGCTGGTGAGGTCCTCGCCCTCCCTAAGCATCATGTCGAATAGGAATACCGCCACGGGCACCTCCTTCATTATCCTGTGTATATCGTACTTCCTCTTCCTCTGCATTAGCTCTTGGAATGGCCTCAGCTCTAGGGTGTCGGGGTCTATTGCTACTATCTCCCCCTCAATTATAGCCTCGTCGGCCTTCACGTGTTGTTTAACCATCTCGACTACGTCGGGGTACATCCTGGTGATGTTCTCGAGCCTCCTAGAGAATATCCAGACCTGGTCCCCCTTCTTATGGATCTGCCCCCTCTCACCATCGTACTTGTACTCGACTAGGGCCCTGCCCCCAACCTTCCTTAGGATCTCCGCCGGGTCCCTACCCCTCTCCGCGAGCATCGGCCTGATCGGCGTGCCCACTGCGGGCTTCATCCCCCTGAGGGCATCAACACCCTTCTCCACAACGATTCTAGCGATATAGCCAAGGTCCGCTCTCAGGTTGTATGCCCTCTCAATAATCTCCCTAGCGTGAACGCCGCCCCCGAAGGCTGTGGCTAGGGCGTCTAGTATCGTGGCGTCCCCGATACCAACCCTAAGCCTGCCCTCGATGAAGCGTACAATATACCTAGCCTCGAGGGGCTCAGCATCAGCTAGCAGGCCGGCGACAATGCGTAGCTTCAGGTCCCTGCTACCCTCCCCCTGGGCGTAGGCTATCCTCATGAGGGCCTCGTATACACGGGTTATCGTTAGAGCGTTCTCCTCCTCGCCCCCCATGAATGCTAGGAGCCCCGAGCCCCCAGCCTTCAGCTTAGACCTGTACTCCCGGCAGAGCCTCTCGGCGACCTTCCCCAGGTCTCCCAGCTCCTTGTAGAGCTTGTCAACCCTATCCTCGGGGACCTTGTAGGCTAGAGCTATCGCCTTCACGAGGAGCTTCTCCCCGACGCCCAGCTCGGGTATATCTTTCCACTCGGGCCCCAGCTTCCCCTGGATGATGTAGACCAGCTTGTCTATAACACTCGGGGGAGTCTGCTTGAAAAGCTTAACGAGCAGCAGTGTGAGCTGGGTCCTAGAAGTTATCCTCTCCATAGCGTCGAAAGTCTCCGCTACAACGCGGAAAGGCAGGTCCGCCAAGACTACAACCCCGATTAAAACACACTAATACAGTCTAGAGCCTATAAGGAGGACTCCCCAGGCCGAGTAGCCCTCCTATAATACCCGTTGAGACCGCTCTAGTCCCCGGCGGCGGTGAGGAGACCCGGCAAGGCTAAGGGCAACGGCGCGCCCAGTGACGTGAACCTTGGTTACCGAGCCGCTAGTCCTCGAGGGTCCCCCTAGCCTTAGCGATCTGCCAGGCCATCTCGGCGGCATACTTCAACGCCGCCTTAGCCTTAATAGTCTCGGTGATATTCTCCACGCCACGAATTATGATCTCCCTTACAGCGCCGCTAGCCCTCTCCCTCACCACGATCCTAGCCATATCGTCTGGGTCAACGCCCTCCCTCTCCTGCCTCTCGCGTATCTCGTTGACGACCTCCTCCAAGTACTCCCTGATATCGGAGGGCAGGGGCATCTCGAACTCGGGGACGAGCCTCACATACCTCGAGCCAATGTAGACCCTTGCAATCTTCCTCCTACCAACCTTAACCTCCTCAACCTTCTCATCCGGAGAGAGCCTGCCGGGCTCCTCATAGTGGGCTAGAATACTCCTAAGCATCCTGATCTCCGACTCGAGCTCCTCTAGCCTCTGCCTGATCCACGCGATTATCTCCTCCTTAGTGGCGATCTCCTCCTTCTCACTGGCATACGTCAATTAAACCCCCAGGAGAGACTCTTGCACCTACCTGGATGATTCGAGGAAGACCCCAGTAATACC
>JALVJB010000185.1 GCA_027034115.1 Acidilobaceae archaeon
GCTATCTCCCTGCCCTCAACCCTCCTACTCTTCGGCTGGCCGCTGAGCATGTCCACGGCTATGTACATGAGTAGTATGCCGCCTCCCAGCTTGAGGCTTGCTAGGCTGAGGTGGTAGAACTCGAGTATCAGCTTCCCGGCCAGGACGAAGAGGAGGCTCAGGGCGGCGACTACTAGGAGGGCCTGCTTCATAACGCTCCTAGCCTCGACATCCTCCATCCCCTCGGTGAGCGTCAGGTAGTTGTTGAGGGCTGTGAAGGGATTCATTATAGCGACAATTGACCCGTAGTAGGCAATTAGCAGTCCGGAGTCTATTATCCATGCCAAGCCGTCCTGGCCCCTCCCCCACGCCTACTCGGAGCCCCGCCTCCCTCCCCGGCCAGGATATAATACTTGTGGGCCTTCACCCCGTGTAGCCACGGTGGGCCCTAGAGGATTGACAGGAGAACTAGCCAGGCTCGTAGAGTGGAAGAGGAGGATTGCAAGGGAGCTGGAGGAAACCATTGGCAGGGAAGCAGCGGAGAGGGCCCGGAGGGACCACCACGCGAGGCGGAGGCCCAGGCACTGCGGCATGACAATACACACGGGAATAGGCTGCAGCTATGGTTGCGTCTACTGCTACATCTGGGACATGGGCTTCCCCGGGAAGCCAGAGCCCTACCCCCTCACAGGGGAGGAGCTGGCCTACGCTCTAGCAGTCAACCCCTACGTCGTCCCCGGCAAGACGATGGCAGCCTACGGGAGCGTCACGGAGCCCTTCCAGCCCGAGACAACCAGTAAGGCGCTGGAATACATTGAGGCGGTATGGAGGTGGCTGAGACTCCCAAGCCAGGTCTCCACAAAGTCACTCCTAACAGGGGACCTAGTAGAGAGACTCCGGAGAGCGGAGCCTAGGATAAGCGTGCTCCTAACCATAGTAGCCCTGGGCGAATGGGCCCGCCGCCTAGAACCCAGGGCGCCCCCAGCAGAGGAGAGGATAGAGCTCGCAGGCGAAGCCGTGAGGCGCGGCCTGAGGGTCGCCCTGTTCGTGAGGCCTATAATACCTGGTGTAACGGACCGGCAGGCCGATGAGATATTCGCCCTTGCAAGGCGGAGCGGGCTGAGCGAGGCTGTCCTCGGGAGCCTAAGGGTCACCCCTGGGATCCTGGACAGGCTGGAAGCCGTGGGGGTCCCCCGGAGCCTCCTGGAAGCGAGGCTTCCGCGGAAGCCGAGGAGTAGGAGGGACCAGGTCACCCTTCGCATGAGCGATGTGAAGGCGAGAGTAGCCAGTGTTGCGAGAAGGCACGGATTCCTCTTGTACCCGAGCGCGTGTAGCCACAATATGGAGAGTCATGGCGAGCCCTGCCATGCATGCAACTATGGGCCCTGCGGGCCTGGGAGGCCGAGGGTCCCCCAGCCCGGGGAGGTGAGGGAGGCGGTGGAGGCTATGGGTGGCAGGGTTAGGGAGGTGGTTGTCGAGTATCCTAGGATTGTGATTGAGGGGCTTAGCGGTGTTGACCCTGTCGTGGTTAGGGAGTTCTTGTCGGCGGCTACTAGGCTTATGGTTTCGGTGGGAAGCGCTGGCTCCTCACGTCGTCGGCGTAGGCCCTGACGGCCTCGACTAGTATGTTGTAGGCGTCGGCGTATTTCTTGGCGAAGGGCGGAGGGTTCCTGGAGAGGCCTACTATGTCGTGGAAGACTAGTACTTGGCCGTCGCAGTATGGGCCGGAGCCGATGCATATCGTAGGCACTCCCACCTTCTCTGTTATGGCCTTGGCAACCTCGGGCACGGTGAACTCGATCACGATGCTGAAGGCTCCAGCATCCTCGAGTGCTAGAGCATCTTCGAGGAGCCTCTCAGCATCGCTCCTAGTCTTGCCCTGCCTCTTGTAGCCCCCCAGCCTCAGGTATCTCTGAGGGGTTAGCCCGATATGCCCCATAACGGGTACTCCCGCCCGGACTATCTCCCTGACCCTATCGGCGTACTCGCTTCCCCCTTCCAGCTTCACAGCCTCAGCCCCAGCCCTAACCATTGCGATAGCCGACTCCACCGCTACCCGGGGGGAGGGCTCGTAGCTGCCGAAGGGCATGTCCCCCACGACAAGGGCTCTCGGCTTTGCCCTCGCCACAGCCCTTATGTGGTGGAGCATATCGCCCAGAGAGACGCCATGGGTCGACTCCAGGCCTAGCACGACCATTGCCAGGCTGTCCCCTACTAGTATAGCGTCTACCCTAGCCTCGTCGGCTATGAGCGCGGTGGGGTAGTCGTAGGCGGTTACCATAACTATGGGCTCGGCCCCCTTCTTCTTCGCGAGCCTCCTAGCCGTCACCTTCTTACCTTCACGCATTCCCTCTCCCTACGGGCCTCCAATGATTTAACTAGGAAATATAGGGTCTCGAGTGTTCCAACACTAGCGTTAATCCTCCTACCAGCTCTAATAACCTCTCCGAGTATCTCGTCGGCTTCAGTCCTCCTACACGAGAGTATATCCTGGAGCATACTACTCTGGTTACCCCTAGTAGCTTCAGCAACGGAGCG
>JALVJB010000186.1 GCA_027034115.1 Acidilobaceae archaeon
CCGGGATCGCCTACTTCTACTACTACGACGCCTCTCAGCTCGGGGGGTACTATTATGCTTCTAACGTCGAGGCCTAACGCTTCCGTCCTCTGCTTCATCATGAGCGCTACTCTAGCCTCGGTACCACCGGTTACGTAGACAGCGTAGAAGCGTGAAGGCTTGGCCGGTCTCTCCTCCCCGGACACTATTGCGTCACCACTTATGCGGTTGCGAGGACGTACACTAGGTGGATTATGTATGCTATTCCTCCCACAAGAGTGAATCCTAGGAAGTTCAGCTTTGTCAGGAGCATGAACTCCTCTTCATCCGGCCTCCTCGCTAGTACTAGTATTCTCTTCCAAGCCGCCCAGTACTCCCTCATCTTCTTCAGCAACGCCATCCTCCCCTGCTCTAGCCCCAAGGGTCAGGGCGCTAGCTCGAATGTCTCCGGGTCTATTCCCGCCTTTATGAGTTTATCAAGGTATTCCCTCCTCAGGCTTCTCTCCTCCACTTCTCCACGGGGCTCTTTCTCCCTCCATACTCTAGCCCTGAACCTGTAGACTCTGGTCGCCGGGTGTAGCCAGCAGTCGGGCCAGAGGCTGGCCTTGACGCACGTCTCTGAGAGAAATGTCACGCGATCCCATACGTGATCCACTGGGACGCTGGGGAGTAGGAGGCCGGCGTAGGGAGGCCTCTCTACGACTAGGCCGTCCCTACCTATGACTACGTTCCTGACTCTCTCCTCCTCTGTGTCCCCGAGGTACTCGTAGTCGGAGAGGACGGAGACCTCGACTGTTATCTGGTCTAGCTCGTACTCGTCGAGTGGTGGGAACCTTGGGTCGTTGAAGGCAGAGCTTAGGGTTGACTCTATCACGGCCCTGATCAATGGGTATATAGGCCTGGTAACGCCTATGCACCCCCTCAGCTCTCGCTTCCCATCGGGATAGTAGGTTTCAAGGGTCACGAATACTGCTCCCGGCCTGTGGAAGACCTCGTCTAGCCCCTTGGGAGGCTCCGGCGGCCTGCCATTAGCGAAGTATTCTTCTAGCACTCTGCGGGCGAACCTTACCAGGAAGGCCCCCTGCTCGAAGGTTAGTTCATCGGGGTCTACGGGCTTGCCTCGCAGCATTCCTTGCAACCTCCACTAATTCTAAGGCCTCACGCACTACCCGCCTGATATTCCGCCAGTGGCTCCCCTCCCAGTAGACTCTACCGCACCGGGGACACATATAGAATACATCGTTAGCTTCTAGGGCTCGAGGGGGCACCCTGTCCTTCACCTTCTCCTTATCCCTGACAGTGATCAGGGGGGAGTTGCATTCGGGGCACCTGCTCTTCCTCGGGTCCGGGTCGAGGCTTATGCCTGTTTTGAGTACTAGTTCAGCTAGTCTCTCAACGATATTGTCGGTGGAGACGTAGACTACCCTGAGGTTCCTCTTCTTGGCTCTCGCGTATAGGCCTCGGTCCCTCGTGAGTATTGTGCGCCCCGTCTTCATAGCGATCGTTAGGATTTGTTTATCAGTGTAGTTTCTCGAGTAGAGCACGTCGTAGCCGAGTATTCTCAGCCACCGGGCAACCTCGCCGAGCATTGCATCGGCGACGAATTTCTCACTGCTCTCCCCGCTCTTCTCCATATCCATAAGCCTCCCGTCCTGGAAAAGAGAATGTTAGAATACGGAGGGAATAACCCTGTCCTACCCGGTTAGGACCCTAGCCAGCTCTAAGCCGGAGATCACGCCTACCGGCTTCTCATTATCTAGTACTATTACCGCCCTGTACCTCTTGTGTAGCATTGCCTCTGCCGCCTCTGCTAGGCTCGAGTCCGGGTCCACTATTGGCGGGCGGAGCCTTATGCCATCGGCTACTATCACGTATTTTAATGGGGTTATCCTCTTCGGCTCTCCCCGTGATAGCTCGTAGTATTTTAGGAAGATGTTGGCGACCTCGTCCACCCCTATTACTCCTACGAAGCGCCCCTCCTCCATTACCGGTATAACGCTTAGGTCGTATTGGAATAGGAGTTGCCTAACGTGTAGTATTCTAGTCTGGAGGTTAACCACTACGGGCGGCGTCTTCATTGCATCCCTCACTCTTATCCTTGATGCGTCCTCGGACTGGCTTATGAGCTGGGCTAGCTCCCACCTCGAGACCAGCCCTACTGGTTTCCCATTATCGGTTACTGGTATGCTCGTGAAGGAATGGTTAACCATCTCCTTGGCAGCGTGTAGTAGTGTCTCCTGCTTTCCGAGGTGTACTACTGGTTCTGACATGAAGCTGGACGCATGCATAGCTGACGGCGAGACGTTCTTAGTTCGAACGGTTCCTAGCTTGAATATGATGTCTCTTAGAGTTACTATTCCCCGGATTTCCCCGTCCTCGGTGAGGACTGCTCTATCAGTCTTGTGTTTGTCCACCTCTTCTATAAGGGCCGATAGTGAGTAGTCCTTGTCGAGGACTGGGAACTTCTCGGCCATGACTTCCTCTAGCCTTCTAAGCGTTATTTCCTCGAACATCTCGAGCC
>JALVJB010000187.1 GCA_027034115.1 Acidilobaceae archaeon
AGGATTACCCGAAGCAATACCATTAGGAGACCATAGCGCTGCGTTCGTTAAGGAGAGAGTTGAGCCAAGGCTCGGAGAGATAACCAGGGCCCTACCCACTACAGCCCAAGCACTAGCTCTAGCAAGAATGGGGAGAAGCGCCTACGGCTACGAGTACACTCTAGGAAGGAGCACTCCTCCCCCCGACTCGCCGTTACGTCTAGCCGCGGTAGCTGTAAACAACTACGGCTCCGGCCTCTCCTTCTACTACTCCTTCAGGCTAGGCGCACACTACTCAAGGCTCGGGCTACCAGACTACAGTGAGCTACTGCTCCGGCCTCTCCTAAAACTAGCCCCAAAGCCGCCGATACTCCTGAAAGGCCCAGACACCGTTCAAGTGGAACCGTACCGCAAGAAAGACGGAAGCATCGTAGTCCACCTAGTAAACCACACCTACAACCAGAGGATCCTCAGCGCCCCAACAGGCCCCAGCAAACAAGCGCCTCCAGGATTCGACCCTGCTTACAGGGTGCACCCCATTAGAAGCCTCATCCCAGTAAGAGGCCTCGAACTCTACGTGGATAAGGGTGAAATAGAGGGGGGCCGGCCCAAGGCAGTCGCCTATCCCGGCGAGACAATCCTAGACGTAGCAGAGGAGGGAGACTACTACAAGATACTGGTCCCCGAACTCCGCGACCACTTGCTAATAGTCATTACCCAGCCTTCCTAGCCCTCCTCACCCTAACCCCGCTCACGTGCGCATGTAATCCGAGAGAAGCTAGAATAGCTTCTTGCAGAACCTCGCCGAAGGTTGGATGAGGGAATACTACCTCTAGAGCGGATGACAGCGTATGATGATTAACTAGCGACAGAGCAACGGGGGCGGTCTCAGAAGCATTAGGATACGCAAGATGAATACCGAGTATTCTCCTACTCCCCTCATCGTACACAATCTTAGCAAACCCGTCGGAGACTCCGTGGATCCTAGGTCTAGCTAAGCCGCCGGCAGGAACTCGGACCTCAACAGCGTTTACTCCTCTCCTGCTAGCTTCTTCAAGAGTCATACCGACTGAGACGAAGTCCACTAGGCCGTAAACCACTTGGGGGATAACTATTTGTCCCCTCTCAACTTGATCTCCCTTCAGGCATAGTGCTAGGCCTATTGACTCGTGTATAGCCTTATGAGCAAGCAGAGGAGGGCCGGCAATATCGCCTACGGCGTAGAACTTGCCTAGAGCCCTCCAGCAATCGCCTACAGCCACGAATCCCTTATTATTTACTGGCAAGCCCGCTCGGAGAGCCTCAGTATTTCTAGGCTTCCTACCAATAGCTACAAGGGCAAGATCCCCGCGAACGGTTTTATCACCAGCCAGTACTCTAACGCCATCGCCCTCACTCCTCACCTGGCTAACAGGGCTTGAGAGCACTACTCTCACTCCTAGCTTAGCTAGAATACGCCTAGCTAAGAGGGAGAAGTCACGGTCCATGCCTGGCAGGAGCCTATTCATAGCCTCTATTATGGTTACGCGGTAGCCTAGTAATGAGAGAATAGTAGAGTACTCGATTCCAACATAGCCGCCGCCGACCACTATAACACTCTGGGAGTCATCCGGCTCCCAGCCTAGTATACTCCTATTATCATGGATCCTTACACCGTCAACCCTAACCCCCGGAGGAATAAATGGCTCGCTTCCAGTAGCGAGGATAACACCCTTCCCAGCTTCAATACGCTCGCCATCAACCTCTACCACCCCTGAAGGGAGTACCTTACCATATCCCTCAACCAACTCAACACCGGATCTTGCTAAAACACTCCTAATACCATCGGATAGAGCGCTCGCAACAGATAATGCGTTTTGAAAAGCCGACCACACCTTAAATTCGCCAAGAGAGAAGCCAAGCTTCCTGGAATCAGCCAGCGTTAAAGCCGTGTGCAACAATGACTTCGTCGGCACGCAGCCATAATTAGTGCATTCTCCACCGAGCTTATCAGCCTCAATAAGAGTTACATTATAGCCCTCACGAGCTAGAACCCCGGCGACGGGATAACCCGCCGGACCGCCGCCAACGACAACAACATCCCGAGAGCCCATTTATCGCCCCACCCACAAATCTACTGGTTTTCTAACAATGCGTCCGCAGGGATTTTGAACCTCAAGGCCTCCCACTGTGTCAGTTCAAATCGCACTGCTCAGATCAGCGGGCGCGACGAATTTGTGATACTTGTTAAGTTAGCTGAACATTCAGTGGCGTCTCTCCCGGAAACCGCTCTTTGAAGCCCGAAGAGCGGTGATTTGAATGCTAGAGGTTTCCGGGAGCTGAAGGCGTCTGAAAGGTTTGCAGGTAAGTTCGAGGCAACTAGCTCGCAGATGCAATATAAAGTGCCGTTATTTATCAAAATATTTAATTATTTAGCAAATCCCTAGAAGCTTCAACGTATTCCACAGCTCTCCAAGTCCGGATCCTTGCTAAGAGCTTCCACAAGGTAGTCACCTATGCTTAAGCCTTAGCCTCTCAGC
>JALVJB010000188.1 GCA_027034115.1 Acidilobaceae archaeon
GGCTTGGAGAAGACTGTCTGGGCTCCCTTATCGGTTAGCTTCGAGAATACCACAAAGGTGGGCATCATATCTCACCTCTATTATTCTAGTTCAAGCTCCTAGTATTAATACTTGCCAATACCGCTAATATTAACTATCCCGGTCTAGTCTAGTGTAGGCTCCGGTATCCCGAGTATCTCGAATATGCTGGGTAGGCTAGGCTTCCCGGAGAGTATGTTCCAGAGATCCCTCGAAGTGAGGGTGCACTTGTTCCAAGCCTCCTCCACCATGAGCCTGTGGTAGCGAGAGCCCTCGACCCGGATCGCATACCACAGCATCGCCCCAACTACTACGATGAGCACGCCCACGGCGACATTTGCTAGGAAAGATGCAATGAAGAGGGCAGGAAGGAGGAGGCCCATGATCACCCCAATTATCTTCATCCGCTTATCCCTTCTAGCTATCTCCTCTTCAACCCTTGGATCGGGCATACACGGCTTAACGGCTTCTCCTGCTATAGCCCAAACCGCTCGCCTAAGGCTATCGGGATTGGGATCCCTATAGTAGGAGTAAACGCTTTCCACGAGATTATAGAATCCAGGATGGGTTCTCTGCGGCAGTAGTAGCCCGGCCCTGGTCGGGTCTACATGGCTCGATGCACTGGATAGGTGGCAGGATATCTCCCATAGGATGCGGGGCCTCTCGAGGGGGTCCCTCCTTGCCTTGTATACGAGGCTTACGATGGTCCTCCAGTCCCCCATAGCTTCTGGGCATTTCTTCTCGAGGGAGAAGTCGTATTCGTGGGTAAGTCTTGCTAGTGCGGAGTATATTGTCTTAGCCTTGGTTGTTGCTAGGCTTTTCTCGTAGGTCAGGGAGTATTCCCCAGAGTACTTTTAGGACTTTCCGGACCTCTTCTGTTTTGCCTGGCTCGAATGATATCATTATCGTCCTACTGGTTCCGTCCACGGTTACACGGTATATCCTAGCGTGTAGTGAGGCTTCTCGGAGTATCCGCCTGGCTATTTCAAGGGCTCTGGGGCTGGTGTAGTAGGCCTTGTACCTTCTCCCGACTACTACTTCCTCTGCTTCTCTATACTTGGTTCTGTCTCCCATGTCCCTGTGGAGTACTGCTTTTATGGTGCGTATGCTTGTGTCTGCTATATGGGCTATTCCCCCCATTCTCACCCCCTCCCGGAAGCGTATGATCACGTCGAGCCTCTCCCTTTTCTTGAAGAGTGCTATGATTGGGAGGTAGAAGAATACGTGGTAGGGTGGGGTTATGTAGAGTACGTGGACATTGTCTATCAAGCCTCTCTGAACGAGGTAGCGGGCTCGGAAGCCTACGAGGTAGCCGAGCAGCCAGTATGTTTTATCCCTCGGCCGGAACTCGTCCTCGAGGTATCTGGCGAGTTGGGACTGCCTCTTTATCATCGTCTTACGGAACCTGAAGAACCATATTACGGCTGGAAAGCTCGCTATTACTAGAAATATTATCGTGAGATATAGTGCTGTACTGGCCTCCACCACCGACCACTCCAGGCATATATACTTAGTAACAATGAGATAAATAATCCTCTTCATTGCAATAGAATATACACAGTGCCAGCGGGCTAAAGGTGGGAGTAGCTTGTCTAAAGCCGTCCAGGCGCTGGGAGCTATAATAACTATTCTTGGAATAATCTTCCTAGCCTACGTGTTCTACGTCGGCGCCGAGCACGGGATGATTGGAAGCACCAGCCCGAAAATGACGACTGACGCGTGGCTGGCACTACTCGGCTGGTTCTTCATACTGATAGGCCCCGCCCTGTGGCTGGGCGAGACTCCAGTCGCCGTTAAGAAGAGGTTGAAGAGGTGAGGCTGGAGTGGCGGCTTATGCAGTAGAGATACTATTAACCGTGCTCATTATCTACGGCCTAGCCTACTACTACTATGGTAAGAAGTTACTCCAGGAGAAGGTCGTCAGGGCAGACCCCAATAGGCCGACGCCAGCCTTCACGAAGTTCGACGGAGTAGACTACGTACCAGCTAACAAGTACGTCTTATACGGGCACCACTTCGCCAGCATAGCTGGAGCAGGCCCAATAGTCGGTCCGGCCATAGCAATGGCCTACGGCTGGGCCCTGCCCCTCCTCTGGGTGCTCTTCGGGAACGTGTTCATCGGCGCCGTACACGACTACCTCGCAGTAATGGCCAGCGTCAGGTACGGCGGCCTCTCAGTAATGAGCATAAGCGAGAACGTGATGGGCAAAGCAGCGAGATACATATTCCTGGTATACGTCTACGCTGCCCTAATACTAGTCCTAGCAGCGTTCCTAAGCGTAGCCGCCAAACTCTACGTCCTAATACCCGGCGCCGCCACCAAGGCGATAATCTTCATGCCCATCGCACTACTCCTAGGAGTGTTAGTCTACAGGTTCGGCATGGGCGTAGTCAGCTCAACAATACTCGCCCTAATACTCTTGCTGCTGGGATTCTACTACGCATACAAGGTACCATTCGTCCTCGGCTACGACC
>JALVJB010000189.1 GCA_027034115.1 Acidilobaceae archaeon
TGATAAAGAAGTAGTGGCCGGGGACCCTCCGGGAGGCTTGCCTACCAGGGCTCCGCTACACTAGCCAGCTTTTCTACTACAAGATCCGGGTTCACGTCCTCAACCTCGACTACTTTCAGCCTATCCCTCTGGCCGCGGACAATCCTTATCTTCGACGTGGATATTCCGAGGCTCCTTGCGATGAAGCGTATAAGGCTAGCGTTTGCTCTTCCCGCTACCGGTGGCTCGTCGGTGTAGAAGACGAGCTCGTCCTCCTCGACTACGAGGGCGGTCCTGTTAGAGTTCGGTTTAACATAGAAGCGGATCCTAACGCCGTTCTTGGACTCTTCAACGTTCTTCCTTACCACTTCCGGGTTTACTGGCATCTCGCGCATCACCATAGTAGTTATGAGTATGTGTGATTGCTTAATTTATCCATAGGTGTGACTGGAGGGTTGAAGTACCGCTACTGCACTAGTGCCGTTGCCAGTGTAGCCCTGACCGCTGGGAAGCTCGGCGGCGCCGGGTTACACGGGCACGATGTAAGGGTAAAGGTGTGTATAGATAGCGATAGGATCGTCGATATAGAGTTCTTGAAGGAAATAACGAGGGAGGCCGTCGGGGCGTATGATCACGCGAGCCTGGACGAGAGCATCGGTCCTGGAGCGCTAATCGAGGACCTCCTCGCCGAGGTGCAGAGGAGAATCACGGCTTCCCTCGAAAAGAAGGGGATTGAGGCTAGGGTCGCTAGTGTAGAGGGATCTATTCCTAGCGGAACTATAATACTACTCCCCGAGGAGGAACAGGATAGGCAGGGGTGCCCGGCAGAATGTTCGCCTGGCTTATAGCGTACTGGTGGCTCTACCTGCTGGAGAGCATCATAGGAGCGGCGGTTATAGGGGTACTCGTGCTTAACGCTGACAAGCTCGTCGGGAAGGAGCCCTCGAGCCTTTCGGGGCTCAAGGCGGGGATGATTACTACTGGCCTCTTAACCTTCCTAGCCTACCTAGCCCTCATAGTCGGTATTACTAGGTACCTGGGCTACTCGGGAGATGTTATAGTCTGGACTGCCACCGTGCTGTCACTAGGGCTAATACTGGTCCAGTGGCTGATATCGCCGTGGCTTATCAGCGCTTTCTACAAGACGAGGGATCCTAGAACGCCTAGAGAGGAGAAGGCGGCCCTATTAGCTGAGAGGATCGCTCGGAGGAGCGGTCTCGGCAGGGTGAGAGTTAGGATAGCCGATATCGACATGCCTAACGCCTTCGCCTACGGTAGCCCCCTGGGCGGCAGCTACATAGCGGTGACGAGAGGCCTGCTCCACCTGCTCGACGATGAGGAGCTTGAGGCGGTCCTCGGCCATGAGGCCGGGCACCTCCGCCATAGGGATGTAAGCTGGATACTGGCCCTAAGCGTTATCCCCCTAGCAGTGTACTTTGCCGGGCGCCTGCTACTATATGCTGGCCTCCTTGGAGGTGGAGATGAGAGGGAGGGGTCGAGTAGCGCTGCTCTAGCCGCTGTGGGCGCGGCGTTGATCGCTGTGAGCATCCTATTCCGCTTCCTGATCGCCCACTTCAACAGGCTTAGAGAGTACTACGCCGACGCCCACTCTGCACTTACCATTGGGACTCCTAGGCCGTTGCAAAGGGCTCTCGCTAAGATTTACCTCGCATTGAAGGAGGGGAGGGGCCGGGTTGAGAGGCATAGCTTCGCGGAGCCCCTCTTCATAGTGGCACCCCTTATTGAGGCTAGCGGGGGCATGCTAGTAGACATTGACTACATAGTTGAGAGGCTCAAGTATGAAGAGGAGAACCCCGTAATCGAATTATTCTCGACCCACCCGCCAATATCGAAGCGGCTCCGCTTCCTAGACAAGCTAGCGAGTGAGGTGTACTAGGTGGCTGACACCAAGCAGATAGTGACGGTCAGCACGGCGATACTCCTAATCATAGCAGGCTTATACTTCCTAGTGGAAAGCGTTTCCTTCATAACAGCCTCTCCCCCACGGGTCGCCGCAAGCCTACTCGCAGCAGTACTCGGACTATCACTCGTAAGCGCGGCCGTAACCCTGCTGAGAACCTGGCTTATCGCCGGCGAAGGGCCTCGGTCAGGGGTTCGCTGACATCACCGGGTTGCAAAAGAGCCCTCTCTAGCGGCAGAGGACCTCATTGGCCCGTGACTCTTGTACTCTTTGGGGGTTGTAAGGCTTGTGGGGTTTCCACGAGTTCATAGCCTTCCCCTGTAATGCAAGGTACTCAACCCCGCTAGGCCTCCTAGGGGGTCCTCCCTGGTTCTACCGGGTCTACGAGGGGGCTAGGCTCAGGGGGATGCAGTACGATTGCCTAGTACTCCTGGCCCCGAGGGACCCTCTCCTCTTCCTCGAGAGCTTAGACCATGACTTGGAGAAAAGAGTCAACTATGAGGGAGGCATTCCAGTACCCTCCAGAGGACTGGGCTCCTGGTACTCTTGCAATCCCTCGCTAGCCGCCCGGGGA
>JALVJB010000190.1 GCA_027034115.1 Acidilobaceae archaeon
TCTTGGCACGCTTCGAGAGGCTGAGACACCTGTTGTTGTAGAAACTGTTTACCCGAGTTTATGGCTGGAAGAGGGAGAGGAGGATACTGTATTCGTTGTTTTGCTTAGGACTGATCCGTTCGAGTTATACGAGAGGCTTGCGAGGAGGGGTTGGCCTCCGGAGAAGGTCGCTGAGAACGTGCTGGCAGAGATCTTGGGCGTGATAGCTGGCGAGCTAGCCGATTATTGGCACATGGTGTTTGAAGTGGATACTACCGGCAAAAACGCTGATAGGGTTGTGGAGGATCTCTACGAGAAGCTGTCGCGCTGGGATGCCGGGTTTAAGATAGACTGGCTTACCCGTGAGGATGTCAGCGAACTAGCGGTTAGGCTAGAGGCCAGCGTCGATTTTGACAAGTATTGGCTCGGGTATAGTGGGTGATTGTACGAGGGCCTCTCCTCTAGCCAGTTTGTCAAGGAGTGCCAGTTTCTTATCTTCAAGCGACATGGCTTGCTGGATTACCTGCTTGTCCCTCTGCGAGCGGAGGGCGTGCACAATTTTAGTGTTTGTATTCAGGAATATTCTGGTCTGTATTATGCTTGGGGACTGTGTCGCATAGATTACGTGGAGGTTATATTTGCGGCTCTCGCTTAGTATCTCCTCCATTATGCTCGATTCTCCGAGGAATAAGTTGTGGGCCTCGTCAACCGCTATTATCGTCCTCTGATTGCCCTTCTTACTTTTAGCTTTATAATATATGCTTGTTATAAATATTAATGCGTAAGCTTTTCTAAGCCTTACGGATGGTATACGGGAGATGTCGATAACGTATGAGTCTCCTCTGGGAGTGGAATATTTATTATTAAAATATTTTAGTAGTTCTATTTTCCTATATAGGGCCCTCTTCACCTCTCTATCCCAGTTCGACTGCTCGGGCCAGCTAGCGATACTGCTAATAAGACCTATTAGATTACCGGGCTTGCTCTCCTCTAGAACACGTGCTAGGAGGAATGACTGTGGCTCAGAGAGTCCTAGAGCTCCGGATAGTATATCTACTAGCATCTGCCTACTAAGGGGCGACTCTAAGAGAGCGTCGACTGGTAAGCCGATGCTTCTAGGCTCGAGTATGGCCCACCCTAGCCTTGAGAAGCGGCTGGCGTGCTCGCCCGTCCAATCAAGCATAATGACCTTAAACCCGTTGCGGCCTAGATCGATTGATATCTTGCGGAGAGTCGTGGATTTACCTGAGCCCGTGGAGCCGAAGACCCCTATGTGGCCTTCAATGTCCTCATGGTTGAGATAGACTGGTAATGGTATGGGTGTGTCTATTCTTGAGCCCAGTCTTACTATTCCCGACGGGCTCGTGGTTCTTGATGTTTGAAGGGTTGGAGGCCTGAGGCGGGATCCGCTGTCCGCCATGGATGATAAGCGGTCTACTAGCCGGTATACTTCCGGGGTAGAAGTGCTCGTCCTCTCTGCTCTTACGTGGGATAGAGTCGAGGCGAGTATGGATTCGAATATCTCGCTTTCCAGGAAGACTTCTGTTCTTCCGCCGCATATTAGCAGTAGTGCTCCAGTGTCGCCGGACTTGTAGCTTAACAACACGGTATAGGATGCTTTCGAGCGCCGAGATCTCTCCAGGATTAGCGAGTTTAGTTTTTCCGATGCCTCGGGTTTTGATACCTTGAGTTTATAGATTAGGCAGTATTGTTGTACCGCTGGCGTTGATCTTCTAGGGAGCTTTTTTAATCCGATGTATGCTAGCAGGGGAATGCTTAAAGCTAAAATTACTGATTCTAAGTGTTCCACGGTTAAATTTATTTTAATAATATTAAAATCTATTAATATTATTAAAATTGCTATACTAGTAAATATTACCCTTAGAGTCAGGCTCAATCGAGCACTTATCTCCAGGGCTGGCTCCCTTTTACAGGAGGCAATTCAATTAAAGGGGGAGGGGGTTGCCCGTCACTTAGATTTCCTTAGGCAAATGTAATACTTCCTCCCCTGTTCCAGCTCGATGCCAGGCTCGAAGCGGAATATGAGGCCCCAGACCGAGAAGAGGGTTACCGGGTCGTCCTTCTTCGAAACGATATAGCCTTGGCCGCAGTAGATGAACTTGCCTAGCTCTCTCGGCTTACTGGTGTAGAATTCGATCGTAATCTTGTCACCTATATTGATGGGGAAGAGTCCCTCAATATAGTCGAAGAGAACAGTCTTACCACGAGCCTTGGACCTCACAATCTTTTGCCCTCGAAGCTTGCCCTCCTCGATGGACTCCACCCGTATCGTAAGCTTTTTAGCGGTCGATCCCATGATCCTGCACCCTTCTCCCTCAAGCCTCTTAAACCGGCACTCTTAACGGTTCTTGCATGGGGGAAATAAATGAGTCTTGCAAGCGAGGCGTCGAGGAGGTTTGTCGCCCGGCTTAACGGGTTATTGGGTAAACCCGTCATAGTTAACACTATGAGGGGTAAGACTTACAAGGGGATATTGTACGGGTTTGACTCGTCGACTCTAAGCGTGGTTCTTACGAGCGCTCAGGATAGTCAGGGTAAGAGGCACCCGCTCGTGGTTGTAATGGGACATAATATTGCAGATATTCTCGTGGAGGAGTCAGCTATATTCGATGCTAAAGAGTTCGCAGAGTTCATTGTGAGATACGGTGGAATCCCCCTGCACCAGGTCCGGGTATATGAGGACTTAAACATTGTCGAGGTCTCGAGGACTGTAAAGGTGTCTAAAGACGGCATCGAGGGGGCAGGCCCGCTAGCCCAGAAAATCTACACTCTCTACAGAGAGTATATGCGGAGAAAGGGAGTAGGGGATTGAAGAAGCCTCCGGGAGCCTTTGAGATAAGGGAAACCGATCTACTAGGTAGAATAGGGAGGCTACACACTAAGAAGGGCACTGTCGAGACGCCCGCTTTCTTTCCAGTTATAGACGTGTACAGGCAGGAGGTCTCCCCGGAAGACCTACACAGGGCTGGCTTCAAGCAGGCTATCACAAACGCATACCTAACCCTCCGGAGGTTCGGGGAAGAAGCCGCTGAGAAGGGGATCCACACTATTACAGGCTTCAATGGAGTCATAATGACAGATTCAGGGGCCTACCAAATACTGGAATACGGCGACATAGGAGTCACTCAGGAAGAGATAATCGAGTACCAGAAGAGAATTGGGAGCGACATAGCAGTCATACTAGACGTGCCCACAAGCGATACCAAGAGAGACTCCGTTATAGCAAGTGTCGAGAAAACCCTGCAAAGAGCCAGGGACGCCCTACCACTAATAAAGGACTCCGAGCAGGCATGGGTTCTCCCAGTACAAGGCGCCGCATACCAGGACTTACTCGAGGAAAGCGCGAAGAGGAGCCTGCCTCTAACCGAGCACTACCAAGTACTCGGCCTCGGAGGCCTCACAATCTTCATGGAGACCTACGACTACCTAACAGTTGCACGAGCCCTCATAACGGCTAGGAGAATACTCCCCCTGGGAAAGCCCCTCCATCTCTTCGGGGCGGGCCACCCTTTGATAATCACGCTCGCAGTAGCCCTGGGAGCCGATACCTTCGACAGCGCCAGCTACATCCTCTACGCCCGCGACGACAGGTACATCACCGAGTACGGCGTGGAGAGACTAGACCGGCTAGAATACCTTCCATGCAACTGCCCCATATGCTCCAGATACACTCCCAAAGACCTCCTAGAAATGGGTAAGGAGGAGAGAACAAGGCTACTAGCACTACATAATCTCCACGCTATCCGGAAAGCAATCCAAAGAGCAAAGCAGGCGATAAAGGAGGGGAGGCTGTGGGAGCTGTTAGAAGAAATAGCCCACCGCCACCCCGCAGCCTACGAGGCTTTCCAAATGCTCCATGACCACCGCGAGTTCATCGAGCAGGGATCCCCCACGAGCAAGGGAGTTGTTAGGGGGCTCAAACTCTATGGCCCCGAGAGCACATGGCACCCTAAAATCACCAGATACCGGAGAAAAATCGAGGACTACCTGGCTGGAAGAAGGGCATCTAAGGTAAAACTAGCACCGTACCCTCCTGACCCTTCCCAGTGCCAGCCGGAATATAACGACGATACAATTCTCCTCTACTATGTGCCGTACTTGGGCGTTGTGCCTGCTGAACTCTGCGGTGTCTACCCGACTATACACTTCAACTATCCTCGAAGGCGGGTTCCTTCGCTGGTAGTGGCGGAAGCAGTTGACTACGTCGCTAGTCTAGTACAGAAGTACTATCCCGGCTTACAGGTCGAGTTTGAGGGTGCTGGGGGAGAGGGCTGGCCCAGCCTGTTTAACAGGCTTCTAAGAGACAAACTAAAGCCGTAGAGGAGGGAGAGCATCGGCTACATGTAAATCCCCGGTCTCTCCTTGCCCTCACTCTCCCCTGCTTCCTCCTGCTGGATCATCTTCATCAACTGTTCTATGAGCTCCTTCTGCTTGACACCCATTTCCTCTAGAGTCTTCACGTCGACATCTCTGCCCAGGAATTTATTGGCTATGAATTTCACGCCGAACGCTGCGGCCTCCCAGTCAGCTTCTTCCGCCGTCGTGTATGGTAGGAATATCACCGCTGGTACCTGGTGGTAGTCCATGTGGATGTAGAGTAGGGCTAGGGGGCCCATGACGCCTAGGCCAGCCTCCATTTGGGGTGCTTCGAGTGAGGGTCCCTGGTAGAACTTGTTAGCTATGTAGCGGTAACCGTGCTTCTCGTCTTCAGGCTTGTATTCAACTCTCAGGCCGCCTACCAGCACCGCCGCTTTGGGCTTTATCCTGCTGGCCCACTCCGCGAGGCTCCACACGTATTCATCGGTATGCTCTCTCTCGGGCAGTGCCCTGTTGACTACTATTACTGTTTTAGGCTCCTCTACGAGGTATATGTCGTAGGGGTAGCCTGGCCCATCGTCCTCTATTAGGACTACTGGGGGCATGCTATCTGTTAGGATGTACCCCACCCTCTTAGCGTTTAGGAGTAGGGCTAGGTATTTGGAGACGAGATAGCCGACCATGCCGAATCCTCGGAATCCTGTGACGAATACGGCGCCCTCCAGTTCTCTCCTGTCAACATCTAGCACCACTTCGAACGCCATCTACTTCACCCTCGACCTTAACCTAGCCACCTCACCATAGACTAGCCCCCGCATCATTACTGGGGGGACCCTCAGCCTCCCCACCCCCACCAGAGCGTCGTCCTCGGTGACGACTATTACCTCATCTCCAGCGCGGAGGGCTGGATCAACTCCTACTACGTCCCGGGCGAGCACACTCCCTCTAATTTCTCTATCGCCCTTTATAACTATCCTAAATCTGGGGGGATCCGAGTTCTCCCTTATCCTTTCCCCGGCCGCCAGGCTTGGCGTGAGGAAGCCGTCGTTAGGCCTTACCGTTAGGTATACTTTGCCGTCCCCGGTCAGCAGGTAGCGTATACGCCCCCTCACAATGTCTACCCCGAACTCCTCTCCAGGCGGGAGCAGTGCTTGGGCAACCCTCCAGTCCCACTGGTATGCAATCCTGGCTTTCAGGAGAGCTAGCTCTTCGGGGGCGGCTTTTCTCCTCATGAGGCGGGTCGACCGGGAACTAGGGGGAGAGGGGCTAGGAGTCTAATAGTGTTGCGTTATCCCCTCCCCCGCAACGTGTGAGCTCGACTCCATGCGACCCCTGACTTTCTCGACGGCGTAGAGGAGGTCTTCCATAGTGATCTCCTTTCTCCCAGCTCTTATGGCATGGTAGCCCGCCTCTGTTACAACAGCCTTAATGTCAGCGCCGCTAAAGCCTTCTGTTATCCTTGCAATATGTCTTAGATCAACGCTACCCGCAAGTTTTACCTTTCTCACGTGTACTTTCAGTATTTCGAGCCTCCCCTCTAGGTCTGGCAACGGTACTTCTATTATCCTATCGAACCTTCCGGGCCTCAGGAGGGCGGGATCCAGTAGGTCCAGCCTGTTGGTGGCGGCTATCACCTTAACGTTGGATAAGGGCTCGAAACCGTCCATTTCAGCTAGTAGCTGTAGGAGAGTTCTCTGGACTTCCCTGTCCCCGCTAGTGCCCATGTCGGCTCTTCTGGCACCGATAGCGTCTATCTCGTCGATGAATATTATTGCTGGGGCGTGCTCCCTAGCGTAGCGGAACACCTCCCTGACAAGCCTAGCTCCCTCTCCGATGAACTTATTCACGAACTCACTAGCAACCACCCTGATGAATCTGGCATTTGACTCCCTGGCTACGGCTTTGGCGAGCATCGTTTTACCGGTGCCTGGCGGCCCATAGAGGAGTACGCCCTTCGGAGGCTCGATTCCTATCTCTGTGAATAGCTCCGGTTTAACCAGGGGTAGGACTACTACCTCGTAAAGCTCTCTTATCTGCTTGCTTAGCCCACCGATATCGTTGAAGGTGACTTTAGGCCTCTCTATAACCTCCATCGCTCTAACCATCGGGTCTACCGCGTTGGGGAGAATCCTGACTATCGTGGACCCCCTGTTGTTTAGGGCTACCCTCATTCCGGCTCTCAGCTGCTTTGGATCGATCCTCTCTGAGACCCTGACGACTAGGTTCGGCCCTGTGGTGCTCTTCACGACAACATAGCCGTCGTCGAGTACCTCTAGGACCGTTGCCTCTATATGCGGGGGGCTCATGAGCTTCTCTATCTCTCTCCGATACCTGTCCAGGTCCTGTTCAAGGCTCATCTTTATTTGCAGTAGATGCTTTATTTTTTCTCGGAGATATCTTATCTCTTCTTCAGTGTCGTCGTAGTGTCTCCGGCTGCTGGTGCTTAGAGACAACCCCCATCATCACCATTTATACCTCTAGTATACCTAGACCCTATATAATGCGGGTACCCTTATTCGCCGTGGAGTATAACCCGGTTATATTTCATTGTATGACCGATCTTTAATAAATATAATTAAATTTATTATATAGCTCTTAGGGATCTGGTTGCTTGCTATTAAACCATATTTATATTTTGATTGTTCTTAATTTGTAATAATTAAATAGCAGCGAGACCCGCATTGTGACGAGGGTGCGGCGGGCAACGTCGAAGGGGAAGATAGGCTTCTGGGAGATCTACAGTATAGGAGTAGGCGGAATGATTGGCGGGGGAATCTTCGCTACTCTAGGGCTTAGCTTAGAGCTAGCCCGGGGCGCCGCGCCACTGGCCTTCGCCTTCGCAGGCCTCATAGCCCTCCTAACTAGTTACAGCTATGCAAAGCTATCAGCCAGGTATCCTAGCATGGGTGGCACGATAGAGTTCCTCGTCAGGGCCTACGGGGACAATATACTCACTGGAGGGCTCAACGTTATGCTCCTGGGAAGTTATATTGTAATGGTAGCCCTCTACGCCTATGCCTTCGGATCCTACGGTGCAAGCCTCGTGCCGAGCCACTACGCTGAGGCCTACGTCATCCTAGTAATAATCGCTATCGGTAGCCTCACCTTCGTAAACCTGCTAGGCGCGGTGGTAAGTGGTAGAGTAGAGCTGGGCCTAGTATTATTCAAGCTCTCAGTCCTACTGTTCGTCGCGGCAATAGGCCTGAAGGAAATAGACTGGGCCCGGCTATCTCCAGCCAACTGGCCTCCAATAGTCAACGTTATAGCTGGCGGTATGATAATTTTCCTAGCCTACGAGGGCTTCGAGCTAATAGCGAACACTGCCGCCGACGCCGAGAACACAACCATCCTGAGGAAAGCCCTCTACGCCGCCGTCGTAACTGTGATCTCAGTCTACGTCCTAATAGCCACAGTCTCCGCTGGAGCACTCTCTCTAGAGGTCATTAAGAAGGCTAGGGACTACGCCCTCGCAGTCCTAGTTAAACCCGTGCTGGGAGAGCCGGGCGCCCTACTAGTTATAGCCGCTGCTCTCGCATCCACTAGTAGCGCCATAAACGCGACGCTCTACGGTACTGCGAGGATGAGCTACCTCGTAGCGAAATACGGCCAGATACCGAGAATATTTGGCAGAAGAATCTGGAGAGGCGCCTACGAGGGCCTCCTGATAATTAGCCTTCTCAGCCTGCTACTAGCCCTCGGGGCAAGCCTCGAGGCAATAAGCGCGGCGGGAAGCGGAGGCTTCCTAATAATCTTCACAACCGTAAACCTGGCAGCATACAAGCTGAGAAGGGAGACAGGGGCGAACCCGGCTATAACCCTGACGGCCGCGGTAATGAGTTCCGTCGCCCTCGTAATCCTCCTGTGGAGAATGTACCAGCTCAACCCCGACAGGCTAGCAGTACTCGCAGGCCTAATCATTGGAAGCCTCATAACAGAATACCTCTACAGGGCCCTAACCGGGAGGAGAATACAGGAGGTAGTAGACCCCAGGCTTCGTGAGAGGGAGAGGCTTCTAGCGCGCTGGGAGGATCTAGCAAGGAGCATAGCATCCATCGTTAAGAGGATCCTCCGGGAGGCAGAGATCTATATTATAGGAAGCCACGCGAGAAACCAGCCCCACATGGCCGGGGACCTGGACATACTCATAGTAACCGATAAGCCGTTAAGCCGGGAAGACAAGGAGAGGTTGGAGGAAATCGTTGAGAGAGAGCTAAACCTGCCCAAAGGCCATCCAGTCCACATCCACACAATAACCAGGGACAAGCTAGAGCAGATACGTGAGAAGAAGAGGATATCGTAGCGCGAAACATGGAAAGCCCCCGATCACAACTAGTAAGACGGGGAGAGCGGTATGACAGGGCTTACATCGTACTCCTCGGTAGGCAAGAGGGTTAGGCTCTCACGTCTACTAGACCCGCGGGGGACCCTCATATTCGCCTTCGATCACTGGCTAGAGCATGGTCCAACGGACTTCACCGATGACAGGCTAGATCCCAGGATAATACTCGAGGCTGTCGTCGAGGCGGGAGTCGACGGTGTTATGCTCACTCCTGGAGATGCACGCCTCTACTCCGACATCTGGGCTGGGAGAACCAGCCTAGTCGTGAAGATTACGGGGAAGACGAGCCTGAGGCCGAAAGAAGACCAGCTAGTCCAGAGTATTATTGGGGCCGTTGAGGATGCTGTCAGGCTCGGGGCTGACGCTGTCGCGGCAACCGTCTATTGGGGGAGCCCGTGGGAGGACCTCATGCTCGAGAGGTGGACAATTATCAGGGAGAAGGCCGAGGAGTACGGCATCCCGGCACTCCAACTAGCCTATCCCAGGGGTCCCACGATAAAGGATAGGCACGCCCTCAACATTGTACTCTACGGTGTAAGGTCTGCTGTAATGGTTGGGGCAGACCTAATTAAAACCTACTACACCGGCGACAAGGAATCCTTCTCAAAGGTTGTCACCGCGGCCTCCGGCGTGCCAGTAATGATGAGCGGGGGACCCGCCCGGAACAACCCCCTAGACTTCCTACGAGACCTACAAGCAGTAAGGGAAGCCGGAGCGGTGGGAGCAGTGGTTGGCAGGAACATCTTCCAGGCCAAGGATATCAGGGCGATGGCCGAGGCCTGCAAACTAGTCCTAACGGGAGAGGCGACGCCGGAGGAGGCAGTTGAAGGTGAGGGGTTAGAATGGGTGGGGAGGAGAAGAAGATAGACGTCCTAGCAGTAGGCCACGCCCTAGTAGACATAAGAATGATAGTAGACAGGTTCCCCGGCCCCGACGAGGAGGCGGAGATACTCGAGGAGTCCAGAGGCTCCGGCGGTTCCGCGGTCAACGTCTCAATAGACGTCTCCCTACTCGGCGGGAGGAGCGGGATAATAGCTAAGATAGGATTCGACCAGTTCGGCAGAATAATCTACGAGGAGCTATGGCAGAACAAGGTAGACGTGAGGGGCCTAAGGATAAGCCCCCAGCACCGGACAGGCTTCAGCATCGTAACAATAGACAAGGCGGGGAACATAGCCCTCTACAGCTACAAGGGAGCAGCCGAAACCCTTACCCCCGGAGAAGTAAACCCAGACCCCATAAGAGAGGCGAGAGTAATCCACATCGCCAGCCTAAGACTAGACACCAGCCTGAGGGTAGCAGAGATAGCCAAGGAAGCAGGAGGAGTAGTATCCTGGGACCCCGGGAGGAGGCTAGCAAGCCTAGGCCTGGAACGCGTGAAGCCACTGCTCGGAAAAACCGACATAGTACTACTCAACAAGAACGAGGCAAGGCTTCTAACCGGAAGAGAACCACGGGAAGCCGCGGAGATCATAGCGGAGCAGGGCCCCCGCTACGTAATAGTAAAGCTTGGAGCAGAAGGCGCACTACTCTATAACAAGCTAAAACGGGAAATAACACACATTCCCCCTTACAAGCCCGAGAAAATAGTAGACACTACTGGAGCAGGCGACGCCTATGCCGCGGCGACACTCCTCAAAATAGCCAGAGGAGAACCTGTGGAGGAAGCGGCGAGGTATGGAGCAGTGGTAGCTGCTAGGAAGATCGCTAGGCTGGGTGCTCACGCCCTCTAGCACCACTGGGTGCGCCCCAGCGCCTCCATCATCTAACCATAGTCCTCTATCACAGGGTTCCCGACGCAGCCTATCCCTGATATGCACACGGTTACAGTATCGCCGGGGCTAGGCCTCCTGGGAGTCCGGCCTCCCTCTCCTACGCCTGCTGGCGTCCCTGTCGATACTATGTCGCCCGGATACAACCGAGTCGAAGTGCTCGCCCATGCCACGATACGCTCAACTGAGAATATCATTTCAGAGCTAGACCCTCTCCTAACCAGCGTGCCACCCACCCAAGCTTCAAGTCGGAGATCATTTTCACTCACCAGGGTTCTCGGGACTATTACGGGGCCTATGGGTGCATAAGCGTCGTGGGACTTGCTCCTCCACCACTGGCTCACGCCTAATCCGAACTCCTCGTGCCTGCTCGTGAAGTCATTGAAAACCATATAGCCCCAGACAGCCTCTCTAGCCTCCTCCTCGCTCAGGGACCTCGAAGGTCTACCAATTACGGCTGCAAGCTCGGCTTCAACGTCCGGCTCGAGCCTATTGGAATGGAGGATGATAGGATCGCCCGGGCCTATAACGCTTGAGGGAGATTTAGCGAAGAGCTCGGGGACCTGGGGCGCGGGCAACCCCGTCTCTTCAAGATGCCTCCTATAATTTAGCCCGGTGCATATGATATTCCTCGGCATTGCGAGAGGGGCTAAGAGCCTTACCGGGCCTAGCGGATAACCCCTGTCGTGTCTAGTAACCTTGCTCGTAAAGGCTTCAAATCTCTCTGGCTCGACTTCTAGCATTAGCTCTATGGTGGACCTATACCCGTACGGTGACAACCCGTAGATCCTGCCGTTGTAAACGATTACCGGCTCTGCTTCCCCGCCCGGCAAGACTGCTCTGCCCAGGCCCGCTCTCGCCTGGACCTGGTACCATTCTCCCGGCAGTAGAAGCCACCCTAGGTTATGCTCGTGGTGTGAACCACTATTAAGCTGGCTTGCGATTTTACAATTAATTCTAGGATAATTGGGTGGTGTTATCTAATCTTTATAATAATTTTAATTTATTAATCATAACATTCTTATATATACTTGAATCCCCTTGTTCTTTTAAACCTAGCGTGTGAGTATGTGGACCTGGGACAGAGTAGTTGTCGAAGATAAAAGTCAATATATTATTAATATTATTGATATTAATTTCGGTTCAGCCAACGGTTTCCACCGCTGAAGAGAGCGGCGTTAACTCCCCCGTGGTTTGGAGCATAAGTATACCTTCAATAGCGGATTTAGCATGGTCTCCGGATAGTAGCCTGCTGGCAGTAGCCTCAGGGCAGAGGGTATACGTGTTTGATTCAAACGGAGATTTACTATGGAGCAAGCCGTCCACTGAAGGTATTTTCGCAGTAGCATGGAGCCTCGACTCAAAGTTTCTGGCAATAGGCATTGGGAGAGGCAGTACTGGGGGAGTAGTAGTCTACTCGAAAGAGGGCGACATGATTTGGTCCAGGAGCACTGATTTCGCGGTCTTTAGCCTCTCATGGACGGTTGACGGGAAATTATCGGCCGGCGGGTTCGGAGGGCATATTATCACTTATGACAGGTATGGACATACCCTCTGGAGCCTCAGCGGTCTTCCCGGCGACGTGACCAGTATCGACTGGGATCCCGCGGGGACTAGGCTGGTAGCGGTTACATTCCAGGGTAGCGTAGTCTTCGTTAACAAGTATGGCTCGAAGATCCTCCAAAACTATCTTGGAGAGACCCTGTACTCGGCTAGGTGGAGTCATAAAGGAAATGTCGTGGTTCTCGGAGGAGCCGGGAAGCTCTACTTCTACTCTAGTGACGGATCCAAAAGGTGGAGCGTGAGCGTAGACCCGACAACTAAGATCATGGGGCTAGACTGGTCGCCAGGCGACAGAATGATCGCCGTAGCAGCAACTACTGGGAGAGGGACCGGCTACCTAGCCGTATACGATAGAGAGGGGCAAGAGCTGTGGATCTACGGGACCGGTGAGGCGTCCAGCATAGACTGGAGTGATAACGGGTTTGAGATAGCAGTATCAGCTAACTCGTCTTCAACACTGCTGGTCTACGGTCTTTCAAAGCTGATTATCGCCGGGCCGCCGGGTAGTAGCGGGGAGCTAAAATGGGAGGACCACAGACTCGTGTATACAATATCTAATAATGGCACCGCCGCGATATACCTGTTTCCCGGAAACTACACGGTATACCAAGAGGTTAAGCCCTACCAAGTTAAGATAGGCGACCTGTCAAACATGATTTGGAAGAAGACCATTAAAGCAAGCGCGCTGGCCACGATTCGCCTAGCAACGCCCGATGAAAACTCGATTCCAAAGATCACTGTTACCGGGAAACCTGGGACTCAGGTCAAGTTCACGTGGCCCTCTGGATCATGGACCACGACCATACCTCCGGGCGGGTCCATAACTGTAACAGCCGCCCCCGGAACATACACCGTGTATTATAGCGTGCAAGCCCCGAGAAACTATGTAGGAGTCCAAACAGTAATACGAGTAGCTAAAACTATAAGCGTGGGGTTCTGGGACAAGGTAAAAATAAACGCCTCAGACCCGAGTCCAGTCCTAGGAAAACTCAAGATTGAGGCCCATTCACCCGTAACACTCACGCTAGAGTCCGGCAACGGCCTGTCAAAGTCATTTAACCTAAGCGAAGGAACTAGGATTACCATATACACAGACCCCGGAATAATACACCTGTCATACAGGATCGAGATAAATGGAACCTATATCGGCCCTAGCAGTGTAATCGAGCGCAGCATGGAATTGAATCTTAACGCCGCAAGTGGACACACCATAATAATTCCGAGTCTAAACTCGATAATCGGATACATCGATGTAAAGTCTCCCTGCTACGCGGAGGGATTCGTTGCTTGGAACCTGTCGGGTAAGACCTACTCTGTGAACCTGAGCATTCACAGCCCTGGAACAAGACTATACGCGGCTCCCGGCACTTACCGCTTCTACTTCAAAATAGTTCCCAAAGATGGATTAATAATAAAAACATATATTATTAGTAGAACTGTGAGCGTGAGCAACGGTTCTCTAATCAAGCTAGTCCTCCCTGGCAGAGACGCCTACGGGGTCCTCGAGATAATAGGATATCCCGGAATCAGGATCCTAATCAACGGAACCCCGATCCACTGGGAGAACCTGGGATCCAATAATAGCTTGAAGATATACCTACTCCCGGGAAGTTATATCGTCGGGATCCGCCCCGCCGTACAGGGGGAGGTGATAGGCCCCAGCAGCCATCTATGGATCAACAGGAGCGTGACTATAAAACCCGGCGAGGCACTGCAACTCGAAGCCCCGACCATGAAGAGTATCCCCGAGCTCCTACTAAGAGCCCCTCCAGGTTCAACTATAACCATCTCGTGGGGCACCGGCTCGAAGGAGTACACGGTTCCAGCCGCTGGCATTATCAAGGCGAAGCTAGCGCCTGGCAACTACAAGGTAGTAGTAAGCTACTACTCCACGTGGAGAGGAGGATCCCGGGCGTACCAGGTAAACCTGGGCCTAGGCGATGTGAAGGAGCTAGCCGTGAAACCAGGCGACTTCCCATACACGAAAACCTTCTACCTAGCCCTTTCAGCCGTCATTGCTATGATACTAGCGGCTTCGCTGGCCTTCTACAATGCCTACATCAGGCCCAACCCCGCCCTAATCGATATAGACGGTGTTCTCTACGCAACCGGAGGCGGCGAAATAATACTAAAAATACGGAATAAAGGGATAAAACCGTGGAGGGGCAAGTTAAAGGTAATCCTTGAAGACAAAGTTTTACGCGACTCGGAGATCGATCTAGCCGGGAAGGAGGCTAAGACCATTAGAATACGAGTGGGAGAGTAGTCTTAGAGGCTAAGCCCCAATCCCTTACTAGTAAGCTACGGCTGTTTCCATAACTTTCTTGAGGACATAGACGCATCCCAAATTAACCTTCTTATCCACTTCTATCATGTTAACATCACGGCAATATAGGAAGCCGGCTCTAGTGTTGCCGTAAGGCTTGCCCACTCTTGAGAATAGAGTCAGGACCCTTCCATTGTGGTCTACTTTGAAGCCGAGGGGGGCTGTCTCGTGCCCACGGATTATTATCCTGGCCTTCGTGATGCTTATGGCTTTGAGGGTTAGCCTCGGGCCCCATAGAATACCCGCTCCCCTCGGGTTGGGAAGGTAGTCGGGCGTCTTATCAGTCGGGTCGCTCCATAGTATGTCCTCGAGTATATCCATCGGAGGCTTCAGGGTGTTCCCGCCTAGGTACTCGTACTTGTCATTACTCTTAGCCCTCCTCGGTATGCCTCCGTGCACGATGAGGGCTTTGCCTTCTATGATTAGGGCGTGGGGCAGGCTGTTGAATAATTTAAAGGATAGATCATAGAGTTCTCCCGCCATTTGCGGGTTCTCTCCTATCTGTTCTAGGTAGCTGGCCAGTGCCTGCGGGTAATCGTGTGGAACAGGCTCTAGGCCCTCGGGCGGTTCGTGGTTGCCTCTCAAGAGTATTATAGTATCATTATCAATGAATAATTTTAGTAGTGTGTATAGAGTGTATACCTGCCCAGCCGGGGGCCCTCTATCGACATAGTCGCCCACGAAGATCCTGAGGGACCCCATAGTGTAGCCGAGTATGCTCCTCAGGGTGTTAGCATCGCCGTGTATATCGCCTATCACGGATACCGGGGTCCCTTCAATCTCGGAGGGGTGAATGCTTAGCACTCTTCCATGAACGTCAACCCTTATTTTCCCAACGTGCATGTAGCCTTTCCTAGCGGCGTCATCGAGCTTCCTCTTCGCCTCTATAAGCACTCTCTTGAATTCTTCTGGTGTTATATTCAAGTAGGTCCCCCACCATTATTCCTAAGCAGTCGAGACCTATAAAAGAAGGCTAATACTGTGGTATCCCAGTGGCGGGGGTGAGTGCAAGTGATAGATTTGTTTTTTATCTACGGCCCTCTAATTATAGGTGGGGGGTGAATTCTTCTGCGGAAAACTGCCTCAGCATCCATTGGCGGCGACCAAATAGCTACTAAAACAGTTAAAGTAATACTTGGTAAAAAGGAGAAAACCGTCGAGCTCCCCGTAATCTCTCCCAAGATAGAGGGAACACTTACCGTTGACGCCCCGGACGAGGCTTACCCCGGGGAGAAGAAAGAGCTCCTAGCTAAATTCAGCTATGATGATGGCGACCTTGACTCGGTCAATGTTAAGTTATACGTCGATAAAAACCTCATCAGGGAAGCAAGGGTTACTAGAAAGGGCCTAACGATTGGGAGATCAATGGTTGGCCCCGGCGGGCATATCGTCGAAGCTGTCGTGAACAATACCCCTTTCAGCCGTGTTGCCGTAGAGGTGAAGAGGAAGAATCCAGAGTTCTTCGTCACTAAAACCTTCAGCAACATCTACTATCCGAGCGGGGGAGAGGCCACTATACTCTTCAGGGTAAACCCTCCCAGCTCGAGGGTTGAATCAGTACAGGTTATGGGAGACGCTAAACCCGAAAGGATAGAGATCGATAATGATAATAAAAAGGTGGTCCTACACTTCAAGGAGGCACCAGCTAATAACAAGATTGACTTAAAGCTAGTCTTTAACGTCAAGAACCCAGATAATACAAAGGACGCCTTCACCCGCGAAATCTCACTCCCTGTAAAGCTAAGCGACGAGCTCGTCAACAAGTGGGATAAGGAGATAGACGAGCTAATAGACAAGCTACACAAGGAGGAAACCAGCCTGGCCAGCTGGATAACGCAAGCGAAAAAGAAGCTGAGGGATTGCAAAGCCACAGTCGAACCCCTTGGATACGACTGCGTAGGCCTCGAGGCTGCTCTGGACGAGGCTAAACAAGAGATCTCAAAGTTCGATAACAGCATAAACCGCCTCGTCTCGGAGATCGAGAAGGAGCCGAGGCTCGAGCTCATACAAGAACTCCTCATGTACGCTGAGCAGTGCAGCGAGAAGGGCAGGTACGCCGGCCTCGTACAATGCTCCCGGATAAAGGAAATAATCCTCAAACTACTCGAGAAAACATCCAAGAAAGTCGAGAAACTATACGAGGAGCAGAAATACGATGAAGCAATGGCGCTAGGCCAAGCAGCACTAAACCTATGCAAAATCAAAATACCAGGCAAGGGAATATACTGCGGCAAGATAGAATCAATACTATCAAAGATAAACGATATCCAGAGATTCCTCGAGGAAATGATATTCCTATACGTACCCACCTACACCACAACCAAGAAGATAAAAGCCAAGCTAATCGTGAACCACACAGGCACCACAGACATAGACGGGGTAAGCATAGACCTCTCACCCTCAAAAGGCTACCTGAAAGAGTCCAAGTGGCTGAAGAAGCCGATAACCCTGCCCAAACTACCCCCAGGAGTGAACTTTGCGATGGATTTAGAGTTGGAGAGCCTGGTCGAGGGACGAATACCGGTAATGTTCAGGGTGTGCTATAAGAAGTACTGCATAGAGCAGCGGAGGTTCACGACTGTTGGGAGGATAATGCTCGCCGCCCCCGAGGAGATAGCTGAGGTAGACGTGTCAAACTTCGTCGGCAAGCCTGTGCCGGAGCTCAGGCAGTACCCGTTGGAGCCGCTTGTCCCCAAGAGGCTGGAGCCCCCGATAACCGTTGGAAAATACCAGTGCACCGGGGTGCTGGCCAGCGGCGGGTTCGCCGCCACACTATTCTGCTCGAGCAGCGACGGTGAGAAGGCCGTAGTGAAAGTGCCCAGGGAGATACTGCCAAGCCTAATGAGCGGGTTCGGCACCCTGGGGGAGATGGGCGAGGAGAAGCGGCAGTACGATGAGGAGCTTAAGCTCTTCGACGCTGAGGCGAGGGTGCTCCAGCTGCTCGACCACCCCAACATTATCAGGGTGATAACCTATGGCGTCACGCCCTTCCCCTACCTAGTATTCGAGTACTGCGACTACGGCGACCTCTACCGGCTACTGAACAGCAGCCCCAAACCATTGGACCCGAAGACCGCGCTCAAAGTAATGATACCGGTAGCGGACGCCCTAAGATACGGTCACGAGCACGAGAAGCAAGTCATACACCTAGACGTGAAGCCGAGCAACATCCTGATAGACAAGAATCTCAGGCCGAGGATCTCGGACTATAATATATCGATGATTATGAGTACTGTGTCGAGGTCTAGTAGGCGTAAGGGTATAGGCTTTACTCCTGGATTTAGTGCTCCGGAGCAGGTCAATACTAGCTACCCGCCTCCCAGCATGTATAGTGACATCTTCGCCCACGCTGCAACCCTCTACTTCATGCTGGCCAAGCACTATGCTTATCCCAGGGAGATGTGGATTCACGATAAGTTCAGGAGCGAGGTAGAATACACTCCGGTTAGGAAGCACAATCCGAACGTGCCGGAGGAGCTAGACGCGGTACTAGCATCGGCCCTAAAGATAAACCCAGTCGAGAGGGGATACCAGCTAATGAGGGAGTACATAGCAGACCTAGTAAAAATATACAACAAATACTACAAATAGAGAGTGTGACCCACCATGGAAGACGGCGAGGAGCCATTCCAGTACTTCATGGTTTGGCAGGCTAAGGGCGAGCTGAGGAAGTACCTGCTGGTAGAGGGAGAGTACTATCTCGGCAGGCCCATGCCGGAGGATCTCCCGCATAACTATGACATAAGGGATAGATATACGGTTTACATAATACCGGTTCGAGGAAGACCCTACAGCACAGACATAGTATCGCCTTTCGTCTCGAGGAGACATCTTAAGATAGTTGTCGGTAAAAATAATATCAGCATTATTAATCACGGGCCGCGAGGAGAGGGAACGAAGAACCCGACATACGTGGACACGATAAACCTTGGCATCAAGAGGAACTCCCTCTCAATTGAAGAGTGCAGAACCCTCTATATTAGGCTAGGCTTCACAGGCCCCAGCTTCACCATAACCTGTGGAAGCAGGGGTATGAGCATCATAACCCTCCTACCAGGCGCGCCCATCGAGCTGCCAACAAAGCTCGCCAAAGAGCTCGTGAATTCAGGCATGGCGGTCGAGGTCTATAATAAGGGCGACACCTCCATCATTATGGCCTCCGGCCTAAGCAAGAGAACCCTGGAGATGATGACAGCCCACGGCATTACAGTCAGGGTCACCGGCACGGATGCAATCATGGAGCACAGGGACATGATTGCGAGGCTAGTATCCTCTTACGCTCCCGAATACGCTGGCAGGATCGATGAAATCATAACTGGGCTAGCACGGAAGGGGAGCCCAGAAACCTATGTGATCATAGGCAGGCTCTACACGCTGGGGGAGATTAAGAGAAACCTGGAAGGCTTCCTATCCCTAATCAATACCGTGGAGACAACCGATACCCGTGTCGAACCCATAATTAGCATTATCTCCGAGCTAGACTCGATAACAACCTATAGGGACGCTCTAAGAGAGGAGCCCGGCCTTATAGCGCTCTACGAGGACTTCCTAGAGACCGCTAGAATCGACCCGAGGAGCGCTGTGGCGGTTGAGACTGCTGAGAAGCTGGTAGCCTCGATAGATTTGCTTATGAGGAGGATGGTCAGGAAACTCGTTAAACTATCACGGTAGCGCCGAGGTTATTGGCTACTAAGAGTTTTATCCTTATATTACTATATAACTCTAAGTATACTCGGTTAGGGGAGTTATGGCACGCTGGCTTGCAGTGGCAGTACTAGCGATAGTAATCCTCTCAGCAATACCCCTCCCCGTTCACGCAGGCGCTAGCAATAGGGAGGAATCCTTCAAAGTGATAACTAAAACCCTAGAAGTCCCGCCGCCCTTAGGCCCGCAAGCAGTAGCGGTAGGAGACGGCTACATAATAGGCATAAGAGACACCTATATAGCAAAGTACCAGCTAAGCGATGGGAGCACCACCGGGGCAAGCAACCTATCGGGTAGTATATACTCGGAGAAAATATTCCAAGCCAGCATAATCGACAACTTAGTGGTGGCTGCCACAGACAAGGGCTTCTACATCATTAAAGAAGACCACAACGTAGTTCCACTAAAAGAGGGGAAATACAATCACGGGCTGATACGTACATATAATGACTCCAGCATCTCTTATACCCTATTAGTCTCGAAACAATATAATCAATACAAATCAGTGCTAATCGTATACAATCCTAGCCTGGAAACTAGCAATAAAACAGTGATGTGGAAGAATAACACTAGAGATTTCCTAGTGCTAGAGAATGTTAACTTTCTAAGGACAAGCTCGGGGTGGATTGAAGCAGTCACGCTCGAAGGACACTACATCTTTAAAAAGATTATATATTCTAATACCACAGTCAAAAACCAGGAAGACCTCAAACTAAAATACAATGTGGAGCGGGGGATACTCCTCGACAACGCCTCAAAAACCCCTCAATCATTCATAGCAATAATAGATAATGGCACAAGCACACTAATTTACGCCATAGAAAGATTAAACCTGACAATCAAGGCCAACTATACTATAAACTCCACTGGCCTCCGCGGAGCCTTCTTCGACCCAGGGAAAAACAATCTACTAATTATAATTAATAATACTCTATATAACCTGACGTTTGAAAACTCCAAGTGGGTTGAGAAAGGCAAGCCGCAAAACATACCCATAGAAGAATCCAGCAGGATAGAATTCATCAACTCCACACACCTAATAGCGTATAGCGCCACTACCGGAGTATCCCTGGTAAAACTCAACCCGCCTGGAATAGAGTGGACAACCGGGTTCCCAGAGCCTGTTAAAGGCTTCATCCTAGCACCATGGTCTAACGAGTCGGCAAGCATATACCTGCGAGAGGGAGGCAAGCTCTACATATACGATCTCGCCAGCCTGTACCAGGGTAAGATATCACTCGTCGGGGAGCTTAAGCTGGGAGGGTCCCTCACTTACAGCTACTTCGACCCGGTGGGCAGGTATCTGCTCCTAATCGTTAAGAAGGACTCTATTCTGCCAAGTTATAACATATTATTAATTAAAAATAATAAAATAAAAATGAATCAAACAGTAAACTCCAACGTAATAATAGGTAAATTATTTAATAAAGGAGAAAATGAATATATTGTTTTACTAACGAACAAAAATCCACCATATGGATTATATAATATAGCTTTTTGGATATTATCTAATGCCTCTGGGAACCTATCAAAATACCCTAAACCATTAGAACAAACTTATAAAAACATATTCGA
>JALVJB010000191.1 GCA_027034115.1 Acidilobaceae archaeon
CATTTTTCCAGGCATCCCCTATCGTAGTTATTACGTCAAGGAGCCTCTAAGTCTTTACTCCTAGATGTTGCATCATTATCAACAATGAGTATCATATCTGATCGTAGTGTGTGAGTAGATGCTGCATAATCTCACCATCAGATGCAACATCGGTTTTTATAGTCTTGGTCTGCGAAAATGGGAGGCTTCTGGGTTCAAACACTCGGCGCCCCCCGCACCAGACCCCCCTTTCTAAGGTGGTCCCAGATTTGTGGAGCTTAGGCAGGCTAGAGGTCTTCTAGGAGTATCCTAAGGAGCTTTCAGAGAGGGAGCTCAAAAAGGATTTATCAGTACGTGGATACGTGTATACGTATAGGTGTGTATTGTGGGGAAGAGGAAGGTTACTCTGAGTATTGAGGAGGGGGTTCTCCGGGAGGCTAAAGTCGTTGCCAGCCTCGAGGGTAAAAGTCTTAGTGGTCTTGTCGAGGAATACCTGGAGAGCCTCGCAGCATCACGGTGGTTGGAAAAGCTCGCCGCCAGTATAGGTACAGGGAGGCTGGAGCCGACATCCGAGGACGAGATCCCGAGTCAGCGGCCCGAGGGCTCCAACTCTGCCCAGGCCGTTAGAGAGACTAGGAGGTCGCGGGAGGGGAGGATACTTCATGGCCTTGGCGAGGGGTGAATGCTACTACCTGGACACTAGCGCCCTCGTGAAACGCTACGTTGAGGAACCGGGGAGTGAGGTGGTTGACAGTATCTATGCAAAGGCCTACAGGGGTTTGGCTGTCATAGCCGCTTCCTACTGGAACGTAGCAGAGGCGGCGGTGGTCTTTGATAAGTATGAGAGGAGATTAAGGCTCAGCGCCAGGCACTTGATGGAGGCCCTTCTACGCGAATCCCGCACTCTCGCAGGACTCCTAAGGCTGAAACTTGTACCAATATCTCCCACTCTGATCCAAGAGACTATTGAGCTCGTGTTGAAGCTCCACATGTATAGCGCTGATGCTCTTCAAATAGTCTCAGCGCGCTACGCGAACTGTAAGTATCTAGTTACAGCCGACAGGAGGCTCGCCGATGCAGCGGCCGCTGAAAACCTGGGGGCCATAACCGTGGGAGTGTGAACGAGGCACAAAAGTGGAAGTCCTAAACTCACCAATAACTGGTATCTACTCTTCCCGGGCTCACGTGCTACTTGCCTTATCATTATAAGTAGATTCGGTTCAACTGATGTGTTATGCCGTTATATTATATTAGTTATTTTCTTAGAGAGTAGTAAGGCTCCCAGCGTTGTCCATACGAGTGAGGAGAGTGTTACGAGGGTTATTGTAGTGTTTAAGGCTATGTTTCCTCTTAGGTATTCCATCACCGATGCTAGAGGGTTTAGGACTAGTATTATGCTTGCCATGGTCTTGGGTATTGCTGTGATGGGGTAGTAGACTGGGGATAAATATTCGAATAATATTACTAGTAATGATACGATTAATCCAGAGGTCTGCGGGTTCCGGAAGGGATAGGCTACTGTCATGGCTAGCCCTGAGATTCCCAGTGTGCCGAGGAATGTTAGGATTGTTACTAGGCCTAGGTTTCCGCTCGACGGGAAATTATAGAGAATTTTAGAAAGTATTAATCCTAGTATAACTATTGATAGTGATAGCAGGGCCTGTACAATGACTATAGACGTTGACAAGAGATACGGCGACACCCCGGCTAATAACAAGTGGTTGTAGCGGCCCATCGAGGCCTCTATTACCGCGATAATCGCCACAGGAAGGGCTGCCAGTATAGCAAGGAGGGGTATATAGCCTGCAAGGATGGACTTAGCAACGCTTACCCCGTAGCTCTTAGATAAGGCGTGGGGGAGTATCGTAATTGCAGTTATGGCTATTGCTAGCGGTGATATTATCGCGGTAGCAGCTGTGTGCTTGGATCTACGTAGTTGGAATATTACTAGTATCTTTAACAAGTTAAACTGCCCCATTTATGACTCCTCCAAGCTTAGATATTCGATACTCCCATACTCTACGAGTTTACCGAGTACGCGGGCTAGCGCATTGTAATCCTCTACGACAATACTAAACTTGACCATAATGCTGTCAAGCTTCATAGTAGAATAGCCGCTGGCGCCCTCCTCTACTTTACCGGTTGAGGCTAAGATAACGTTGCCCAGCGAGGATCTATCAAGCCCTAGCTGTTGAAGCAGCCAGTCAATATCTGGCTGGAAGTCAACACTCAATACTCCCGGAATAGACCTCAGTTCTGAGACCGGTATTCTACCATGAACTATGGCTTTAACAATAAAACTAACACCTCGGCTTTCACCAGTTCTAGCCGATAACGGCTTTACAGAGTTCTTACCGCTAGAAGTCAGTGATACCCTGTGGGCTTTTCCATTATCGAGCATCACATAGCTACTAATCCCTAGCCTTCCCAGTTCTCCCGCGAAGATCTCGTCATGAGTTGATACAATAACAGCCTCAACTATATCCA
>JALVJB010000192.1 GCA_027034115.1 Acidilobaceae archaeon
GCTTCGGCTACCACCCACACTCCCTTGAACTCGAATGGATCATCACAGGGCCACTCGGGGCATAACTTCTCGCAGTCCGGCTTCACGGGCACAACCCATCACCCCCATAAGGCCTTCTTCAAAAATGGTGCAACTGCCTCGTCCTTGAATAGCTGGCGTAGTAGCCATCTCGCCGCATCCTTGGGATCCTTGGGCTTGTAGACTATCTTCTTCCTAGGCACTTCTGGCATGAAGGTTATGTTAGCCACTACTGTCGGGGAGCCTTTCAGGCCTACGCAGCGCTTGTCTAGGCCTAGTTCATTATTGGTCCACACGATGATTGGCTGCTCTATCTTCGCCCTCAGCTTGTGTAGCAGCCTGATGGGTCTTGGCTCTAGAGCCTTGATCGCCGTCGCTACTACGGCCGGTAGGTTGAGGACGTATTCTTCTACGGCCTTCTCCGTCTGCCTCCTAACCTTCAGCTTCCCCTCTTCCACTAGCTCGGCGTCCCTCGCGTAGTATACGTAGGGCCACCCGAGCCAGCTCGCGACTTGTGCTCCTATGTGGGCGGTGCTAGAGTCTATGGTCTCGTGGCCGAAGATTGCCACGTCTACATGGCCTATCTCCTTGTCTATCTTCTCTATCGCCTTTGCTATCACGTAGCTCGTGGCGAGAGTGTCGGCGCCTGCGAAGGCCCTATCAGTTAGGAGTATGCCCTTGTCAACACCCATTCCCAGGACGTGCTCGAGGCCCTGCCTCGCAGATGGCGGGGCCATTGTTACGGCGATAACCTCGCCGCCGTACTTGTCCCGCAGCCTTAACGCTAACTCCACTGCTGGATAGTCGTGGGGGTTAACTATTGAGGGGACTCCCTCTCTTATGAGCGTCCCGGTCTTCGGGTCGAACCTCACCGCCTGGGTGTTGGGCACCCACTTTATACCTACTACTATCCTCACTACTCACACCCCTCCTCTACGTGAACCTGTAGTGTATGCCCCTACCGCTCTTGGGGTAGGTCCACTTCATTCTAGGGTTGTTTGAGACGACCCTGCAGAGCCCGCACTCTAGGCATCCCTCGTAGCTGTACAGTAGTTTCTCTCCAACGCTCGTATAGCAGCTGCAAGGGCAGAGTAGCGTTAGCTCCTTCGGTATCCCTGTCTGGTCGTCCATTGGTATGGCTATGTGTGGCTCCTCGTCTACATCGTAGACGTTCCTCTGGAGGAGGTCCTCTATCTTTATGGGTTTCTCCATTATCCCGCTCATAACTTACTCACCACCGATAAGAGCTTGAATAAGAGTTTGGTAAGTGATAGGTCTTCCTCTTGGAAGGAGGAGATAAGCGCCTCCAGTACAGTGGGCTCCTCGTAGTCGGCCTCGTATAGCTTAGCCATGAGCCTGTTGACTAGTGATGGTAGCTTCGTGAAGAATAACGGGTCCGACATTACCTTCTCAATGCCCCTGTGCTTTACGAGTTCCTTGTATATGAAGCTGTTCTTGACCCTCTCCTCATACTTGGCCAGGTTCTCCTCTGTAGGGCCTCCATTTTCATGGGCTTCTACTATTGTCTCGGCGGCGAGCTTTCCACTGTAGACTGCATAGTCTACTCCCCTAATCGTGTACCCGGTGTTGAGTAGGAGGCCAGCTGCGTCGCCCACGACGAGGAGGCCCGGCATGTAGAGTTTCTTGGGCATGAAGCGCAGCCCGCCCTCGATGGTCATGTGGGCGCCGTACTCCATTACATCGGCGTCCTTCCAGAACCTTTTGAAGAATGGGTGGAGTCTTAGTTTTTCTACGAGGAGGGGTACTGATTCCTGGAGGGCTCCTTTCTGAGCGGTCTCTAATGCCTTGCCTATGTGGAGTACGAGTCCCACGCTAACAGTGTCCTTCATCGTGTAGATGAAGCCTCCTCCAGGGATCCCCCTGGTTATGTCTCCTGCCAGTAGCCATGCTAGTCCCTCGCCTTTCTCTAGGCCGAACCTCTCATTAATATTCTTCTCTCCAACTTTTATTACCTCTTTTACTCCTAATGCGACTGTCTCCGGATCAATCTTCTCGACAAGGCCAAGCTTCTCGAGGAGTATTCTGTTAACTCCCTCCGCGTCGATGACATAGTCTGCATATATCTTATCCGGCCCGCTCCTGATACCGACAACTTTACCATTCTCCTCTACGATCTCTTCGACAACAACCTCGTCTACTAATATAGCACCAGCCTCGACCGCTTTTCCAGCCATCCATTTGGCCATCTCAGTTAGGTAAGTGGTGAACGCAACCCCCCTAGCGAGCTTATAGTCGATCGTAGTAATCCTGTCACCATATACGAGGCTCATCTTCTCCCTTGTAACCCATCTATGGATAGGAGCCTCCTTGTCTAGCTCCGGCCATACCTCTCTCAACGGGGCAGCGTAGATCTTGCCGCCATAAACCTCCTTGGTCCCTGGGCCCCGCCCTCTCTCCACCATGAGAACCTTGAAGCCCTCCT
>JALVJB010000193.1 GCA_027034115.1 Acidilobaceae archaeon
GGAGTTAGATTGCTCTTCGGTAACCCGGTGACTAGAAGCATACTGAGAACATCCATTAAAGAGTACGAGTGCAAGTATGACGGAGACGGTACTAAGAGGTATACCCTGCTCTACCACGTGCTGTCGCAGCTAGCAGGAGAACAAGTCTCATGCCCCGTCACAGCTAGGTTCGCATCCGCCCTTATGAGGGCGACTATTAGGCTAGGTGTATGGTTGCTGAAGGGAGACATGGAGAAGGCGAGGGAGGCCCTAAGAGATCCCGCTGTGAGGCGAGGGATAGCCCTAGTATTCAAGGGACTAGCGCTCTACGGGGTAACAGTGCCCCAGAAGATGCCTGCCCCATTCCTCATAGTCTGGAACTTCACGAACATGTGCAACCTACGGTGCATGCACTGCTACCAGAGAGCTGACAAGCCCACCCCCGACGAGCTAACCCTCGAGGAGAAGCTACGAGTAGTAGACCAGCTCGACAAGGCTGGCGTAGCCGCAGTAGCCCTAAGCGGTGGAGAACCAACGATACACCCGGACTTCCTCCGCATCGTAAGGGAGCTGTCGAGCAGGGGAATATACACGGCTGTCGCCACCAACGGGACAAGGTTCGCCGACATTAACTTCCTCAAGAAGGCCGTAGATGCCGGGTTGAGATACGTAGAGGTCTCCCTAGATAGTGCTAAGCCGGAGAAGCACGACAGGTTTAGGGGAGTGAAGGGCGCGTGGAAGCTCGCGGTTAAGGCTTTGGAGAATGCAGTGAAGCTAGGAGTAAACCATGCGATGGCGGTCACGATAACGAAGCTCAACGTAGACGAGATAGACGACCTGCTGGACCTGGCTGAGTCTATAGGCGTCAAGAGGGTGATCTTCTTCAACTTCGTCCCAGTCGGGAGGGGAGAGGAGAACGCCTGGCTAGACCTCTCCCCCGAGGAGAGGGAGGAGATACTCAGGAAAATGTACAAGGAGTTCAAGAAGAGAGGCATAGAGATAGCAAGCACAGCCCCACAATACGGGAGAGTAGCCCTCCAGTTAAGCGGCGGCGAAGAAGTAGCTCCAACACACTTCTACATGGGCAATGACAAGATAGTGAAGGCACTCGCAGAGTTCATAGGCGGGTGCGGAGCCGGGAGAATCTATGCGGCCATCCAGCCAAACGGCGACGTGACGCCCTGCGTTTTCCTCCCCATAAAAGTGGGCAACCTAAGAGAGAAAACCTTCTGGGACATCTGGGAGAACTCACCGCTCTTCAAGCAATTGAGGAACAGGGAGCTACTCAAAGGCTTCTGCGGCAAGTGCCCCTACAAGTACATTTGCGGAGGCTGCCGTGCCAGAGCCTACGCCTACTACGGAGACCCGCTCGCCCCTGACCCCGGATGCATTCTAAACAAGGCAGAGTGGGAGAAGATAGTCTCGAAACACCACATTAGGCTAGTCCAGACTCCACGATAAAATTCCTCCCTTTATAATACCTGTAAAGCCTCTTTCTAGGGGCGAATAACGGTGATAGCGCCATGCCAGTTAGGAATCCGCCTATATGGGCCCAGAAAGCCACTCCGGCCTGAACCCCGGTGAAGACTACTGTTAGCCCCATCCATAACTGGAAAAGGAACCATATTACAATGTAGAGGGCGGCTGGCATCCTTAAGGGTATCGGGATGTAGCCCCAGAAGGTTAGAACCTCGACCTCACTAGTAGGGAATAAGAGTAGGTAGGCTCCGAGAACGCCGCTTATTGCTCCAGACGCTCCTATGGCCGGCACTAAGTAGGGATTTACTCCGCTGTTGAAAGCAGCGTTCAGTATCATATTACCAGGCATGAGGGCTATACTGGCGAGGTGGAAGAGTGTCGCTCCTACACCGGACAGCAGGTAAAAAACCAGGTATCTAGCCCTCCCCATAGCCCTCTCCACATCGTCCCCGAAGATGTAGAGGTATAGCATGTTGCCGAGCAAGTGCATAAGCCCTGCGTGTAGGAACATTGAAGTTATCACTGATTCCAGGTTTCTCCCGGCTAGGAGTCTAGCTGGCACCGTTCCGAGGGCGAATACTACCTCGTCATAGCTTTGAGCCCCGGGCAGGAGAAGCCAGGGCACGGTTATACCAATAAAGAATATTATAATATTTAATAGTATTATTGTAGTATTAATTAAGGGGAACTCCCTCTTCTCCGGCATACCAGTATCAGCGACTGGGAGCACCGAGTGGCACCTTACACCCGCGTCATCATGCCTAGTATTAATCCATAATTTATAGGACGCGTAGCATGATGCCGAGTCTGGGGGAGTAGTACAGGATAGTCGGCCGGGGAAGGATGAATAATATGATCAATAAAATAAGATCAATAATATTAATGATGAAGCCGAAGCAGCTCGTGTTACTTATGATAACAATGTACGGCTCATACTTTATAGCTAAAGGCCCCCTGGACCCCCTACGGTTAATCCTGCTCACACTCGTGGGAATAGGATCAGCTGGTGGTGTAACAGCTCTTAACATGTACCTAGAATATGATATCGACTCAGTTATGAGGCGGACTAGAAACAGGCCTCTACCAGCAAGGGCTTTGAATCCTAGCGAGGCCCTCGCGGCCATAACGTTCCTTATTCTTCTAGGAGTAATATCAGGATATTTAATTAATAAATATGTTGCATTCGCCGCTCTCACAGGCCTATACTTCGACATAATCGCCTACACCGAGCTAGCAAAGAGGCGGACCGAGTGGGCCCTCCTCTTCGGGAGCGTAGCTGGAAGCATGCCAGCCCTAGGCGGATGGGCGGCGGGTAACGGCTCTATCACGCTCACAGGCCTCCTCCTAGCGGCTATTGTATATGTCTGGCAGCCGCTCCATGTCGCATTCATTCACTACTATTATGAAGATGACTATCAGCGTGCAGGTATCCCCACTATACCCACAAAGCTTGGCTATAAGGCGTTCGCTAAACTAGCAATATCCTCGATAGCACTATCTATTACGTTAATATGGATTATTACACTATTACTAGGTAGAGGCTGCGCGACTGCCACGCTCTCAACCCTGCTGGGAATTGGCGCGCTAGTATCTGTTGCCAGGTTTCTAAACAACCCGTCGAGAGAGGCTGCTAGGAGAATGATTAAGTTTGCGAGCCCGCTTGTAGGAGTATTCTTCATATTGCTACCAATAGAAATAATATTAAGTAATGTTATATAAATAGGTGGTGGGCGTGCGCGAGTGCTTGGAAGAGTTACCCTCGTGCCTGCTAACAGCTTCTAGTGGAGGCATATTACTACTTACGTTCATATGGAATAATATTATTTTAATTTTATCTTATGTTATAGTTATCCTGTCCCTGGGCCTCGCGTTGTACTTCTCTAGAGGATCTACGATGAAATTCTCAATTATTTTACTTTCAATTATTTTTATTTTACTTTCAATTATTGGGAGTTTGAATATGGCAATTATAACATTATATATATTAATTATAATAGTTATATATAAAATGGAGGATCTTCGACCAGGTCTCTCCCTACTCCCAATGGGCGAGCTGGCTTTCTACTTGCATGGCGGGAGCGAGTGGGCTAGGGTCTACTCGGGAGCCGTTATCCTTCTCGCATCCCTTCTAGCGTACCTAGAAAGTGGCCGGGGTCATTCATTAATGCTTAGCACAGTAGCTCCCCTAGTGCTGTTTTTCCCACCAGTAGTCGACGCAGCGGCCGCGGTCTCATCACTGGGTTTAGCTCTAGTCTTGTCCGGTATCGTCGGGAAGTCCGCATGCCCGTTCACAATGGATTCGGGGATGGTTTTCGCAGGGGTAGTTTTATCGATTGTAGGAGTTCTTCTAGGGATTATGGGTGTAGCGTTATGGTTCCCGATATGGGTTACAGGGTTCCTCTATTTAGAAGCTGGGATTCTAGTTCCGCTAAGAACTCCCGGTACCGTCTCTTCTTAGGTATGTCTATTCTCAGGGATTGAACTACATTATTGTAATTTAATTTTTTCACACCGTCTTGCCTTATCTGTGGGAGGAAGAAAGGTTTTCTCATTGAATTCACTTTTAATATTAGCCTGACAGCGTTTAATATCCGCTCTTCAGGGGTCCCTCTGCGTATCGCCGGTAGTAGGGTAGGCCTTTTCCCACTCCAGTTAAGGCAGGGGGATAGGTCGCCGAAGGGTCCTACTCGTATCCGGGTGCATCCGAGGCAGAACATTGGGTTCCCGTAGGGTTTCACAATTTCTACTCTGCCCCCGTTGGGCAGCGTGTAGATCGGCCTGTTATGGAGTTTCCTCCTTGTTAGCCTAGCTCCACGCTGGACGAGTTTCCTCTCTATTAATATTAATGGATAATAATATTTCTTAAAGAATTTGGCGCCGAGGCCGACAGGGTGTAGCTCGATGAGTTGGAGTGTAGCATTATTTCTCCAGGCATAGTCTATAAGGTCGAATACCTCGTCATCATTCACTCCGCGGAGTATTACGGCGTTCAGCTTCAGTGGGAGCCTAAAATCTTTAACTATATTAATATTATTTTTAATTAAATTGAGTGCATCGACCCCGGTTATGAACCTATACCTCTCTCGGCGGAGGCTATGAAGCGATACGTTGACTCTATCCAAGCCCGCCTCCACTAGCTCTCCAAGATATTTCCCTAAAAGGTAACCGTTAGTTGTCATCGAGATCTCAGCGCTAGGGTTACCCCTTCTAAGCTCGCTAATAACACTGACAATATCATTTCTTACTAAAGGCTCGCCTCCAGTAACCTTAAACGAATCTATTCCTAAGTAGTATGCGGCCCTCGAGATGACATAGTAGTCCTCCGGTTTGAGAAGCGGGGAGAGTGACCCAGGCTTCACAGGTCCCGAGAGAGGCTCCCCTTCAATATGGCAGAAAATGCATGAGTAATTACACTCTGCTGTGACAGCGAGCCTAAGGTTCTCCAGCGGCCGGCCATAAGCGTCAGTTACCCGGCGCAAATTATCCACCACTTATCAGCCAGCTCCTACCTCATCCTGGACCTCGTCGACACTATTCAGACCCGGCCACGGCCCCGGCTATAACCCGCCTTCTGTACTACGGCGGCATTGGACTCAGCGGGCGCCCCCCCGAGGCCCTCGCGCGGGGCCTCCTCGGCCTCGGGCCTTGCTCCGCCGGGGGCGGCCGTTTCACCGCATCCCCAGACCTCCTCGGCCGGTTACTGCCTCACGGTTGCCCGTGAGGCCTCGCGGCGTCATGGTCACGGGGTCTGGGGCCGTGTCGTTTCTGTGCCGTTGCCGTGGGTGTCACCCACGCCCCTTTCGGGGCCCGGCTCCCGCGGGGAGGGCGGAGTTTCCTCAGCTCCTCTTCGGAGCCGTCGGCCGCCAGCCGGGGCCGCGGCCTTTTGTAGACGGTCTTAACCGCTTCTCTTATATCTGAGTATTACCGGGGTCTCCCCCTTTAGTCTGCCTTACTGAGTAGAGTCTAACCGGCCCGGTAATGCACGCTGGAGTAAGATAATTAATCCCAACCCTCTAGAGGGCATCCAGCGGGTGCGATGCTACAAGCCCATGAATGGTGTTCGGTGATTCTGGCTTGTGGTGGAAGTCTGGATTCCTACGTGTTCTCCAGTTTAACATTGAGGATCCCTACGGATTCTTCGCCGATAAAATCACGGCAGATAACCTCGTCTCTCTAGCTAAGAAGACTCACGCCAATGTGCTAATAGTGTTTGCTAGAGACGGTTGGGGGAGAGTCTTCTACGGGGGAAGCAGGCTTTATCCTAGGCATCATAACTCAAGGCTTGACGTATCCGAGCTAGTCGAGAAGGCTTCCAAAGAAGGAATCCATGTAATCGTAATGGCGGCTCACACGGCTAACAGGTACTTGTATAGGTTACATCCAAGCTGGGCCCAGCGTAACACTAAGGGTGAAGTGATAGTACTCGAACACTACCCGCGGGCAGCTAGGATAGTTGATCCTCACTGGCCACAGATCTGCCCTAATAGTCCCGCTCTAGACAAGTACTTCGTGCCGGAGGTGGAGGAGGCTGTCCGCTTAACCGGGGCGCACGGTCTCCTGTTAGATAGCTTCCGTTACTTTCCGGACCCCGCGAGAGCATGCTACTGCAAGTTCTGTAGGATAAAGTTCCGGGAGGAGTATGGCGAGGAGCTGCCCGATAGGGTAGACCCGGAGGATGAGGCTGCGAGGCACGCGTGGGAGTGGAGGTATAAGGTTAACGTTAGGGCTATAGAGCGTATGTATCACGCTGTGAAAAGAGCAAACCCGGAAGCACTATTCCTCTATAACAGTCACCCTGCCGGCTGGGCCGGGAGAGGTAACATTGTTGTCTCCAAATCCCGCCACGTTCTTGACGGTGTATTCGCTGAGGCTAGCGAGGTGGATGTTAGAGGGCCCGGTATGCTAACGATCATAACCAAGCTCACACGAGCCCTTATAGGCGAGGATAAACCCGTATTTGTGAGCAGGAACCTGTTCTACGACCTGAGACCAGTGCATAGCCCGCCGAAACCTACTATCCGCCTAGGGGTCTACGAGATTGTAGCTTCGGGAGGTTATCCCCAAGCCACGATATTTTCCTCACAGTTCTTCAGTGATCCAAGAGCCGTTGAGGCGCTGGAAGAGGTATACGCTGAGTTAGAAGAGCTCGAGGAATACCTAGTCGAGAGAGAACCCATCCGCTACATTGGAGTAGTATTCGACCCGGATACACATGATAAGGCGTACTGGAGCAAGCCAGAGTATTATATAGGAGAGGTTGAAGGGGTCTCCTTTATCGCAATGCACAACCACCTCCCCTGGAACATTATATCAAGCCAAGACCTCTACAAGCTAGCAGACAAGGACCTCTATCCGATAATAATAGCCCCGGGAACCAAGGTAGTCTCCGACGACGTGGAAGAAGCCCTAAGACAATATGTAGCCCAAGGAGGCATACTGGTAACAACCCACGAGTTCGGCTACATGAGGCCTGACTACACCTACCGGGAAGCCCTAGCACTGCAAGACGTTCTAGGAATAAGGTACGAGGGAACCCTAAGATTCGGCTTCGGCTATGTACACCTCAAAACCCAGTACTACGAGGAATACTGGAGAGGATTACCCGAAGCAATACCATTAGGAGACCATAGCGCTGCGTTCGTTAAGGAGAGAGTTGAGCCAAGGCTCGGAGAGATAACCAGGGCCCTACCCACTACAGCCCAAGCACTAGCTCTAGCAAGA
>JALVJB010000194.1 GCA_027034115.1 Acidilobaceae archaeon
CTCCTAGGGCTATGACGATCGACTCTGGAGACAGTCTTCGGGAGAGCCTGTAGCCACGGCCTATCATCACGATCTTCCTAGCCCCCATAACGTAGAGCTCGCTCACCGCTTCGGCCACTGCCTGAGGATAGGGTGGGGCCTGCACGAGCGCTATCCTCGAGTTCCTGTAGGAGCCGACTATGCTCTTGAACCCGGGGAGCCCCTCCCTCTCGGTGGAGGCCTCCTCGAGGCTCTTCTTAACACTATCGAAAACTCTCCTATTATCCACCACTATCGCTGAGTCGAAGGACTGGGTTGAATACAAGCCCGTGACGACTCCGACGCCAGCAGACGCCATCCCTTCTAAGCACCTCCCCCATTCTTGCAGAGGCCCGGCGCCTCCCTTACCAGGGCGAACCGGTAACCTCTAGCCCTCGCCACGTCTATAACCCGTGATAGCATCCTTAACGCGTAATCCCCTGTTCTAATCCATATGTCAGGCCTATAGAACGGTTTCCTAGCTATCCTAGTGAACTCCCACGGGTGGTAGAAGAGCACGTGGAACCCCCTGTTACCGGGAAGGGTCGTCCTGACCGCTAGGAAGCCTGGGAGGCGGATCGTGCTACTGGTCGCCGTGGCCGGGAGGCGGAGGAGGCTTCCACGCCAGTGAGGCACCTTGGGATGGCCCGGCTTGTACACTGCAATACTAGAGTCGACTCTTACCCCTAGCTGGGGCAACCTCTCTACTATCTCTCCCGGTAGTTGTAGGTTCGGCGCCCTGAAGCTGACTACCTCCCCGTGCTCCCGCAGTATTTCGAGGCTTTCGGCTATGTTCTCGACGGCCTCTTTAGCAGGCATCTTGTCCAGCCTGCTATGGTCCAACCCGTGGCTTGCGAGTTCGTGGCCACCCGAGAGGATCGCCTCGGGGAGCCACGGGTACTGCCTGGCTAGGATAGCCGTGACGAAGAACGTAGCCCTAATACCCTTGTAGTCTAGGAGTTCGAGTATTCTAGGCATACCCTCGGTTATTCCCCTCCTTCCCGATGACTGGTATGGCGGCGCGTCTGGCTCCACGTCGAATGTAAGGAACACCACTCCTCTTAGGCGGCACCCTCGCATACCTGTCACGCCTTTCCTTGCACCACTCACCGGGCCTCACGGGGTCAGCCTTTAAGAGGCGGAACAGCTTGTATAATAGGTATCTCTTCTCCGCTATGCAGGAGTCGAGTGCTAGCTTGTAAGCGCTAGAGTACTCCCTCTCGTAGACGGCGTCGCAGTCGAAGGATTCAGAGATCCTCAGCGCTTCTCTAGACATAGCTCTCCTCAGCGAGTTGTTAGCGCCGAGCTCCACAGTCTTCTCCACGAAGTCTTTTTCCGAGGCCGCGAGCAGCCCGTTTACCCCGTCTATTACAATGTCCCTGACACCTGTCTGCCTGAAGCCTATCACTGGGACCCCGTAGGCCTGGGCCTCTAGGGCCGCCATTGGGAAGGCTTCCTTCGGGCTTGGGAGTAGCAGGAGGTCTCCCGAGGCCATATACCTCCTAACAGTATTATGACCCACACTGCCAACCATTACTAGCTTTCTATCGACGCCCAGCCTCGCCGCTAGCTCCAACATCTCGCCTCTCATCGGGCCGGAGCCGAGTACATACATCCGTGCGCTTGGAGCCTCCTCAGCTAGACTCGCGAATGCTCTCACGGCTAGTAGCGGGTTCTTCCTGGGTAGAAGCCTCGACACAAGGAGGACTACCGGGTCCCCCTCTAGGAATACCGGGTCTGCGCCTCTCCATTCTTGCAGGGGAATGCAGTTGTGGGTAACGTATACACTTCTCCCAAGTATCTCCTCAGCGTCTTCGGCCGACACTGTCGACACGGCGGTGACCACGTCGGCTTTCATGGCTGCGATCTTTAACAGGATTTTTCTTCTAAAATTTATTTCCTCCTTCAAGAGGCTGTGATGGGTGATGATGGTCGGGATTCCTAGGAGGGCCTTGCCAACGTGTACAGCCATGTGGGCGAACGGGGACACGAGGCTGTGGCCGTGTACAATATCCACGGCATTGTGTTTTAGGAAGTCGTGGAGGAGGGCTGCGGCTTTTAGGCTGGTAGTAACGTCGTCCTGGTCCTCCCGGAGGGGGACCCGGAATCTTACCACGATAACGCCGTCATCCGTGTCCAAGCCCTCGCGGGCTGGGTGATTATTGTATTGATGGGTTACGATTATCGGCTCGTGCCCCTTCTTTTGGAGCGTTCGCGCTAGGTTGTAGATCGAGGTTTCCACGCCTCCCGTCCTCGGCCTATACCAGTCTGATGCTAGTACTATCCGCAGTGATTCCATCTGCCTGTACTCCTCCCTTCATGCTCCTAGCTATCCTGCTGGCTTCCCGGAGCATTTTAGCTCCGCCCCTGGTAAGAATTAATACGAGCCCCACTAGGCTCGACATAACGCTGGATATGAG
>JALVJB010000195.1 GCA_027034115.1 Acidilobaceae archaeon
GGGTTATGGGGGTGGGAGGGGGATGTATCTGGCCTTGCATCCTGCTTTTAGGATTGAGGAGTAGAGGCTTGAGACTTGGGTGGAGTCTCCTTCTATGAAGAGGGCTTCGTAGCAGTAGTCTCCGGAGTGCTCGTGGACTATGTTTGAGATTATCCTCCTGTGCTCCTCGGATATTCTCCTGGCCTCGCCCCAGTCGGGGCACCTTATGATTAGTATTCCCCTGCACTTGTGGGGAAGTTGAAGGTGGTTGTAGTCTTCTAGGTAAGCCCGTACTGCTTCTTCAACGAGCCTGCTCCTGTCGACGCCCAGCTTCTCGGAGAGGATTGTGAGCCTGTCCGCGAGGTCCTCTGGGAGGCTCACGCCGAAGCGCTTCCGGCCCCCTCTCCTCCTCCCCGGCATCTCCCAGCCCCTACCTCCTGGCCAGTAGGACTACTAGGAATACTGTGAACAGTGTGAGGCCCGCCATCGCTGATGGAGAAGTGTTCGTCGCCACGGCTATGCCTAGGCCTAGGAGGGTGCTGTCGGCTGAGACGAAAATGCTATAGGTCAGGGTCTTGTAGAGGCCTCTCGAGGAGTAGCCCGCTATGACCCCGGGCAGTAGTATTAACACGTGCTCTAGGACGAAGCCTACTATCCTAACCATTACTACGACTATGAGGGCTATGAACGTGTATATCAGGGCCTCGTAGGCCCAAGTCCTCAGGCCGGAGAGCCTCGCATCCTCCGGGTCCAGGCCCGAGTACACTATCTCCCTAGCCGTAAGGTAGGCTAACACGGCGAAGACCAGGGCCGTCGAGACAGCGAGCACCGTGTCTAGCCTAGAGGCCAGCAGGGGGTCCCCCACCAGGCTAGCCCACACCTGGCTAGCCGCGGGGTACCGCGTTAGGACTAGGTAAGCCGCTAAGACACCTCCGGACGCGGACAGGGATACGAAGACGCTGGTGGCCTCGTCCGGGTCTAACCCGTAGTAGACGAGGGCGGCGGCGAAGTATACGAGTAGCAGGGCTATTATGGCCATCCAGGCGTCGACCGGGCCTCCCAGCGTGTATGCCAGGGGCACGCTAACCATTGCGGCGAAAAAGCCAGCGTGGGGTGAGGCGGCTGCTATGAACATTAGCCTCCTAGCGTAGACTAGTAGGCTTAGGGCTCCGAAGGCTACCCCGGCCGAGAGCATGACAATAGTCCATGTCCAGGAGTACCTCTCACCTATGAAGCCCCCCACCGTGAATGACGCGAGAGTATATAGTACTAGTATAGCGTCCCTCTTATCCATGACCACGCCTCACCCCGCGTGAGAGTCGGATATGTGGAGGTGCCTCTCAACCTCTAGAACCGCTCCTCCATAGACTCTCACGAGGAGGTCCTTTCTTAGGACCTCGCTAGGCGGTCCAGCAGCGACTACCCCCCTGTTGGCTAGGATGATCGTCTTAGTGCGGTTGAGGAGGAGCATTGGGTCATGGCTAGTCACGACTACAAGCCTCTTCTCGGCGAGGCTCGCGAGGAGCCCTGCCAGGCCGACCTTCCCAGCGGGGTCTACTGGTGAAAGAGGCTCATCGAGGAGCAGTATCCCAGGCTCGTGTACGAGGGTTCTAGCTATGAACGCCCTCATCAACTGGCCCCCGCTCAATTCCTGGAGCCTCTTCCACCACGCCTCCACGGGCAAGCCGACCCTCTCGAGAACCCTCCTCACAATATCCTCGACACGGGCGCACCGGATACGGGGCCACCCGTACTGGAAGAGCGCCCGTGAGGCGACGAACTCCCAGACGGTCATGGGGTTGAACCTCGAAACAGGCGGCCTCTGGGGCACGTAGCCGAGGTGTCTGCCAGCCCTCGCTGGGTTTCCGGTGACGTCTTCTCCATTGACTATTACACGCCCCCTCCTGGGCTTGGTTAGACCGGCTATTATCCTGAGGAGTGTTGTTTTCCCAGCCCCGTTTGGGCCTATGACTTGTACTAGGCCTGGGCCCTCTAGCCTCAGGCTTGTCTCCCTGATAATGACCTCGCCGTCTACGGCGTGTTCGACCCCTCTCAGCTCTATGATGGGCAAGCCCTCCCCGCACCTGTGCACAATACATGTTGGAGAACGCTGGATTTATGCATAACCGGTAGATGAGCTACGACTCCTGCCCGGACAATTAGGCATCCAATTTTATCTATCGGGGCGGGGAGTGGTTAGCCCGGGGAGATCATGCACAAGGGCACAGCGATCCTCCTGCTCACCCTGCTATTGGCTAGCGCAGCCGGTATAGCCTTCGGGAAGTACGCCGGATACCTTCCCCTAACGGCGCACAAGGAGAAGATAGTAGTGGTGACGTTCCCGAACCTTAAGGGAGACGTGGAGCTACTCGTTAAGGGGTGCAACATAAAGGTGGTCTCCCTAGCACCCCCGGGAGTCGACCCGCACAGCTACACTCTCTCACC
>JALVJB010000196.1 GCA_027034115.1 Acidilobaceae archaeon
GAGTCGCCACCGGGGGCATCCCCTGGGCCACGGGCCTAGCACTTACTGCCGGGGTTCCCGCGGGTTACGTTAGACCGGAGGTTAAGGGGCATGGGCTGGGCAGGCGGGTTGAAGGATTGGACCCTCCTGGGGAAGTCGTAGTTGTGGACGATGTGGCTACTACTGGTGGGAGCCTCCTCGCCAGCGTCAGGGCATTGAGGGAGGCTGGCTTCGAGGTCTACACTGCCATCGTTCTCGTTGACCGGGAGGCGAGTGCTCGCGAGAGGCTGGGAGAGGAGAACGTCTTACTGCTTAGCCTGACCCGCCTATCCGTTATCCGGAGTATCCTCGAGGGTGTGTAGCCGTCTTAGAAAGGCTATGAACCCGGTGTGACCCGTCATCCGAGGGCTGGGCCTCACGGCACCCTCCACGGGTTCCCACTCCCTGTAGAGAACCTCGCCGACCTCGTAGACCACGAAGCCCCCGTGCCTGCCGGCCTCCTCTACTAGCCTCGCCAACTGGTTCACGGTGGGTATGAATACCGCTAACACCGCTCCCGGCTTCAGCGCCTTGTAGGAGGCGTCTAGCGCTTCCCAGGGGTCGGGCATGTCTAGGAAGCCTGCGTCTAATCCCTCGACTCCAACACCGTCCCGTATGTCGCCGAGGCGTAGTGAGACGCACTCGCTAAACCCGGAGGCTTCAATATTGCTCCGGGCGGCCTCGAGCATGTCACTCCTCTTCTCCACACCGTAAACCATCCCGGTGGGGCATAGCATCGTGGCGATAGCTATTGTTAGGAAGCCGCTACCGACGCCCGCCTCGAACACCCTGCTACCAGGCCTTACCCCCGCCTTATACGCGATGAAGGCGGAGTCCTTGGAGTAAATCACCTGGCTCCTGCGAACACCGAACTCTTCGACTAGCTCCGGGCCGGCCGGTGGGAGGAGATAGTAGGTAGCCCTGCCCATCCTCCCACTATACCCCCAGGGCTTCCCGATGATCTCGGAGCCCCGGAGCACACCGGCGAAGGTGGCATAGGCGGCTCCCCGCCTGGGCCTCACATAGTACTTCCTCCTCTTCCAGCCCTCAACGACGAGTATAACCAGGGGGTCCCCCTCCGCGATCACGCCTCCTATCGTCACCCTTCGGAGCCCTCTTCCCACGTATGGCCTCGCATACCCTCACGGCCTCCAGTGGCGTTATAAGCTGGAACTGCTCCTCAAGGTAGAGGTGCCCCGTAGGGGTAACAGGCCTGTAGGTATGGTTGAGGGTCCCTGCCTCGAGGGGCCGCGTGGGTGTTTAGGCCGTGAGGCCGAGGGAGGAGATCGAGAAGGAGGCGCTGGAGGTAATATCACGGCTCGACAGGGTCGCCGGTAACCCTGCCCTCAGGGTGTTAAAGAAGGTTGGCCGCGCCCTGAGGGCGTCTATACCAAGCAGAGTCCGCGTCATGCTGGTGGTCTCTGGAGGCGACCCTAGAGTTGTGGGTGCGGTGACCGCAAGGGCGCTCCTCTACTATGAGAGGCGGTATAGAAAGATGGCTGGGAGGAGGCCACTGAGCCTGCTCTACATGTTCCACGACGAGTTCGATGATGCGAGGCTCAGGAAGGAGATCGTTAAGAGGGCTGTTAAGGAGAAAGCTAGCCTCCTCCAGCAGACGACTGCCAGGTATGAGGAGAGCGAGAAGTACCTTGGCACCACATTCCAGGCACTGGTACTCGACCTAACCAACGACTTGAAGCCCAACGACGTCGGTAGGCTAGTAGGCGTAGTGGAGGGAGGAGGCATAATCATACTGCAAACCCCTCCATGGGAGGAGTGGGACACTAGGCTAACCCTATTCAAGCAGAACCTTGTGGTGCCCGGGCACCCGGAGCCGAGGCACATATTCATAACGTGGTTCAAGAGGAAACTACTAGAGCATGAGGAGAACATATTCGTCTACGATGCAGACAAGGGAGAACTACTCAGCGGGACCCCCATAAAGAGGCCGCCCTCGACGTCGAGAAAGACCCTGAAGATACCCGAGAAGACCCTCTTCCCCCGCGAGATCTACGAGCTCGCCCTAACCAGCGACCAGGTCCGGGTCATCAGGGAGATGGAGTGGCTCTACGAGAAACCCGGGAAGGGGCAGAAGAAGGCGATAATAGTAACCGCCGATAGGGGCCGCGGGAAAAGCTGTGGAGTCGGGATAGGACTTGTAGGCCTCGCCGCTAAGCTGGGCGAGGTGAAGAACCGGGTAAGAATACTAGTGACAGCGCCGAGCCTAAGCAACGTTCAGAGCCTCATGGAGCTCGCGTACAAGGCGGCGGAGAAAGCTGGCTTGAAGCCTAAGGCTGTGAAGCGTGGAGGAAGGATCATCGAGATCAAGGGGCACAAATTCAGCATCGAGTACTGGGAACCGTTAACCGTAACCAAGCTGCAGGCAGATATTGTAGCAGTTGACG
>JALVJB010000197.1 GCA_027034115.1 Acidilobaceae archaeon
GGCGTTGTAGCTAGCCTAGAGGCGAGCCTAGCCATACGCTATCTCTCAGGCGAACCGGTTGCCCCTAATGAGCTGATAATAATCGACGCTAGGACTCTAACGATAGATAAGATAAAGATCAACGCGGACTCGTGTGAGTGCCCCTCAAGGGCTTAGGAGAGTAGCCAGGCTCGGAGCTAGGAGTTGGCCTCCGTCTATAACGATCACCTCCCCCGTTATACTCTTGGCCTTATCGCTAGCGAGGAAAGCTACAAGTTCTCCTACCTCTATTGGGTCGACTAGGTCGCCTGTTAGGGTGAACTTTCTGGCGAACTCCTCGACAGGCAGGCCTGTGGCCCGGAAAAAGCTCAGCCCCATGTCTGTCTTAGCGAAGCCTACTGCTATGGCATTAACAGTTACCCCTGTTCCAGCAACTTCCTGCGCCAGAGCCCGTGTGAACCCTATGACGCCAGCCTTCGCCGCACTATAGGCTGCTAGTCCCGCTAAACCCTTTAATCCCGCTATGCTAGTTATGTTTATGATCCTACCCCACTTCTTCCCAATCATACCCGGTAGCGCTCTTCTACTACAGTAGAATACGCTGGAGAGGTTCACGGCTATATGCCTCTCCCACAGCTCGTTGGTCATACTCTCAACTAGGCTTATGAGACCCCACCCAGCATTGTTGACGAGCACGTTAACTGTCCCGAATTCTTTCTCAATGCTAGTGAACATCCCGTCTACTTGGCCTGGCTGCGAGACATCGGCTTGAGATAAGACGCCGTCGGCTCCTCTGGCTCGGACCTGTTTCAAGGTTTCTAGCGCGGCTTCCCGCCTTTTCCTATAATTTATAATAATAAAGAAATTATTTTCAGCTAGTTTAATAGCGATAGCCCGGCCTATTCCCCTACTAGCCCCGGTGACAAGAGCAATCTTATCCATCCCTAGACCCCTCTATTTCTGTAACCTCTTGAGCTCCCTTCTCAAGCATCCCCTCGAGCTTCCTATCACACTTCTTCAACAAGTAAAGGAATTCTCCCACGTGTTCTCTCTCCTCGTTGGCTACTTCGAGGAAAACCTTCTTTACGAGTGGATCTTCGATACTCCTAGCGAGTTGTTCGTACAATGTGATAGCGTCTAACTCGGCTATGAGAGCTAAGCGCAGGGCATCGCATACTTCGTCGGGCCCGAGAGGCTTCTCCAGGTCGAGAGGATTCTTGCCGAACAAGACCGGAGAACACCAGGTAGGCTAGTATAGCAGAGTGAGACTATTGAAGGTTTTCCGGCGTTATTTTCCTATCGAGTTAATGCAGTGTATAAAGGCTTCTTCTAAGTTGGACGCATTAAATTCCTCGATAGCTCTGCGGAGGGGTCCCTCATAAACTATGACTCCCTTGTAGATGAAGCCTACATAGTCGGCGATTAACTCTGCTTCTAAGAGGTTATGCGTCGTGACGAGAACAGTTCTGCCCTCCCGAGCTAGGCCGCGAATCAACCCTCTTATAGCGTGTTGAGAGAACACGTCTAGGCCGCTAGTTGGCTCGTCTAATACAACGAGCTCGGGGTTATGCATAAGGCTAGTAGCTAATAGTAGTCGCCTCTTCATACCCTTGCTATAAGTGCCGGCTCTTCTGTGAAGCTCGGATGGGGACAGGCCACTGATGTCTACAGCCCTCTCAACAAGCCTTCTAGCCCTCCCAGGGTCGCCCTCCGCGTAAAGCTTAGCATAGAAGAGTATGTTCTCATAACCGGTTAACCGCTCGTAAGGGGAGGCATCTTCCGGGAGGTAGCCTGTTCTCCTTACTACTTCTCGCCAACAGGCATCATTCGGGTCGCACCCGAGAACTAGGACGCGCCCCCTATCTCGCTTGTAGACGCCCAAGAGGGTCCTTATTGTCGTCGTCTTACCGCTTCCATTGGGACCGGCTAAGACGTAAACAGAGCCCTGAGGGACCCTCATATTAATGCCTCTCAGAACAGTATTACCCTTAAACGATTTCCACACTCCCTCGAGAAGAATAGCGGTACGGTCTCTCCGAGCGCTCTGCGAGTAGTCTTGCAATCTCTTGTCCACAGGTAAAGCAGGGCCAGATTCAAGGTATAAACACGTTTTACCGTCCCTGCTCCTAGAGTTTCAAAGCAGACAGGGTAGGGGAGTAATCGAATAACGACAATAACGGGGGAGGGCCGCCGGGATGCCTCTCACAGAATTCATAGCAAAGTATGGCGAGAAAGGATACATTGTGCTAAAAGCAATACTCGAGGCATCTCGGCGAGCCCGGATCAGGAGCCTTGGAGACTTCTCCCTCCAGGACGTGAAGAAGGCGCTAGCGGAAAGAGGCATTAACTACAACCCTTCACTGCTATTATCTAAGCTAGAGCGAGAATACGGCGTTATCGAGACTTCTTACAGATCTTCAGGGCAGAGATGGTGGAGGATTATTGATAGGAGTGAGATAGAAGAGGCCGTCAGGGAGTGGGAGGGAGAGCCGGAGTCGGATCGCGAAGATCCGAGGCTAAGGTTACTAAGGATTCAATTTTATAGTATTAATCCGCACGGGATACTAGAGGTACTAGTAAGGCTATCCCGGAGGAGAAGGCTAACACGCCAGGAAGCGGAAAAGCTGAGAAGGATAGCCTTCCAAGACCTACCGCTACTCGTGGAATTTCTCGAGAAAGCCTCCGCAGAATACCCGGATGAATTAGTCGATGAAATAGCGCTGGCAGAGTCGATACTGGAATTAGCCGAAGAGCTGACTGTAGCGCGCGGAGGCAGGGGAGAGAGCTTAGAGCTTGCCCTTAGAAACCGCGTAAGAGAGCCTCTCTAGCATGGCCTGGAAAGCCTTTTGTAAAATAACTCTATTATTATAAGAATTAATGATGGATTGGAGCTCGCTCTTAGCGGCCCCCCTTAAGCTACCAGCTATCTCGGCCATGTTCTCGGTAGCACGGATCGCCTCATCCACAATAGTTATCGTAGCCTTCTGAGCAGTCCTGCTAAACGGGTTAAGATCTATCGCAGCCACAGGCTTACCCCAGCTTACCAGGGCCTCGGTTCTATCTCCGTCCTCGATTGCCAGAAGGACGAAGTCGCTCGAAGCGATACCCTCGGCACAGACTATTCCACGGGCGCTCTCAAGCCCGGGCACTCGAGTTTTCTCGCAGTCCGGGGAGAGCAGGTTTGGGACTCCGGCTTCTCGCAGGTACCCATAGATTTTCCTAACCCGTTCCTCGGTCCGGTAAAATAGGTTCACCTCGACAACCGCGCCAGTCGCCTCTGCAAGCCTCGCGATTCCTTCCGCGGCTAGGGCAGCGTAATTCCCGTTCACAGAAATCACCGGCCTCTCCGCTAACAGCATCCAAGCTACACTAGCCTTCTCGGCAGCAAGCGCGAAATCATGGGTTTTTTCTCCGAGAATATAGTCGAATGCCTCACCACGCCCATGAGCTATCAGCCCCTGAGGGACAACTAGTCCTTTCTCGAACCCCTCAACGAGCTTCTCCCTGACGAGTAGGGACCTATATCTTGGATGACTCCTCGGTATATCGATTCGAGTCATATTCACGCCCACCAGACCCTCGGTGGACCACTGCTCGCCTCTAATAGCCTTGGCCTTACGCCCCATTCTTCTAGCACTTCAACTGCGTCGCCCAATCGATCCCTTTCAACTAGGAAAACTACAACTTTTTTCTTACCGTAGACAGCTATTTTCCCAGGTATCCGCGGGAGCTCTCTACCCCCTAGTGCAGCGTAGAGCATGCCGCTCTCTTTCGAGAACAGCTCGGAGTAGTAAGCGAACGATTCAAAAGTAGGCTCGTCGAAGATTTTATCTAGGTATTTCTCAGCTTTCTCTAGGAAGCTCGAGTTTAGATCGGAGAGCATCCGAGACGTGTGCATTCTACCGGTCTCCACGGAAAGAATGGAAACAGTCCCGGGTAGCTGAATGCAGTCAGCACTTCCAACCCCAGGAGCCCCGGGACGCCTTCGGAGCACTACGCCTACCCCGCAGGATATTGCTAGCACGTCCCCGAGCCCGGTTCCTTCGAGGATCTCGGCCACGTGAGCAGTTAGGTATGCTTCTCTCACGGCTCTACGGCCAGAGGTCAACGCTAAGGCCGCTGAGATGGCGCTCGCTGCGCTAACCGCGTAGCCCGAGCCCGGTGGGAGGGGGGTGTTTGCTTGGATGGAAGCGTGGTCAATCCCGAGCAGCCTAATAACTCGATGTATAGTCGATATTCTATGGTTCCTGGAGGGTCCCGTGCACACTGTTAGGCGTGGCTCTACTGCTAGGCCCACACCGATAGATCCCGTTTCTTCTAGTGTTCGACCCTTGACTGGTAGGAATATTGAAGTTATATGGTGGGGAGCGTCTGCGCAGGCTACTCCCGGCCTCACTCTTAGCCCCTGGCCTCATAGACTATATCAAGAGGGGGCGTCGGAGGTGGTTGCCTCTTATGCTCGCTCCTCTTATGGAGATCGAGAACTCTCTTCACAACTTCCTCTGGAACACCCGTTGCTTCTGGGACCTCTTCTGGCGGTATTTTGAGGTCAAATAGTGAGTATAGCACTAGGTCTACTTGCTCGTAGCTTACCCCTAGCTCGCCCTCAGCGGTCTGGCCGGGCCATAAGCGGGGGCTACTGGGTTTGAACGCTATTTTCTCAGGAACTCCCAAGTGTACGGCGAGCCTTCTAACCTGGTTCTTGTATAGTATGCCGATGGGGAGTAGGTCTACGCCTCCATCGCCATACTTTGTGAAGTAGCCAATGAGTATCTCGCTTCTATCCCCTGTTCCTAGGACTAGGCGGTTGAGCTTGTTAGCATAATAGTAGAGTAGGGTCATCCTGATCCTAGCCCTCGTGTTTCCCAGAGGGATCTTGTCTACCTCGTCGTTCTCGTAGATGGGTATCGCCGACTTGTATACGGCCACAATTGGGGCTATGTTTATCACGTGTGGTTTAAGACCGAATAGTTCTACGAGTTCCTTAGCGTCTCTTACATCCTCTTCCGGGGTCACCTCGGAGTCCGGCATGATTAATGGGAGAACTTTCTCCTTCCCTACATGTTTAACTGCGAGAGCAAATGTGGTGGCTGAGTCTACTCCGCCACTGATTCCTACTACGAAGCCTTCTGCACCAGCTTCTTCTAGCTTTGAGACAAGGAACTCTCCGATTCTATTCGATATTTTCTCATAGTCTAAGTTAACTATCTCATCTAACGTTACTTTCCTCGTCATCGTCAACAGCCTCCATATTCTTAACACTCAAGTCCAAGATTAATCTAGCGAGCGACTCTTTATCAATCTTACCGAGGAAACTTTTCCTGGTAGCGCCCCTATCTCTCCATATAACTAGAGCCTCTAGGTAAGGTGAGGAGAAGCCTACATCTCTAGTTCCAACCCTATTCGCGATTACTGCATCGGCCCTATACTTTTTCATCTTCTCGACAGCGTAGTCCTCTAGTTCCTCCAGGCTTTCCGCGGTTTCGGCAGCAAATACTACTAGGTACTTGCTAGCGCTTCTCAAGGCTTCGGCAACTTTAGGCGTCGGCTCTAGGGTCAGGCTAAGATTCTTCAAGCCGCTCCTAATCTTCGACTTGCTAGTATTAATTGGCCGGTAATCCGCAGGAGCTGCAGCAGCTAGCGCTATATCATAGTGCTTCTCACCTGCTAATCTAGCGACAGTTTCAGCCATATCTTCAGTGGTTTCGGCGGGGAACAAATTGACCATGTGAGGTAGAATATGCTCGACATGACCGTAAACAAGGTCTACTTCGGCGCCACGGGCCCAGGCCTCGATGGCTAGCTCTATTCCCATTCTGCCGCTACTGGGATTGGAGATAAAACGGGTGGGATCTATCCATTCTCGAGTAGCTCCAGCAGTTACGAGTACTCGTTTGCCTTTCAGGTCTGCTTTCCTGGAAGAGGTTGCTGCAGTCACACGAGCTACTACCCACGGGTCCGGGTATTTTGCTATCCCTTCTTCAACGCGCGGAGGTATTATTATGGCCTGGCCGCTTAGTATTTCAATGGCTCTCTCGTACCCTCTCGTCTTCATCATGTTTTGATGCATTGCCGGGACAATTATGAGTGGTTTACCCTCGCCTAGTATGGCAGAGGCAGTTAGCGCGACAGGATTATCTGTTACCCCATAGGCTATCTTAGATATCGTTGATAGCGTAGCAGGGGCAACCAGCATAGCGTCGCAGTCCTCTGCGAGCACAATATGCTCTACGTTCCCTGTAAGCCTTGCAATCGGATCCTCGCCCGTAGCCCAGTGGAATAGGCCGGGTGTCACGAATTCTAGGGCTCCCTCCGTTAGTATAGGAACTACTCGCGCCCCCCTACGCATAAGCCACCGGGCAACGTCAACGGATCTATAGACTGATACGCTTCCAGTGAGCCCTAGAACTATGCACCTGCCGGCTAGGTAATCGTTTACGGAGCCAATTATCTTCCTTGAAGGGTGACTCTCGACCCGCTTCGCCACCGTGTAAGTACCCCTCTCTCCCGGAGTCCACTCGGTAATTTACGATATTAGCCTTAAATCGCAATATCACTAGGCAATATGGGGGCACGGCGTTGCAAACGATCCATGGAACGAGTGGCACTAGATCATTCACTATTAGAAGGGCCACTAAGGAGGATATTCCAGCAGTTATGTCCGTTAATTTAAGGAGCCTCCCAGAGAATTACTGGTACGGCTTCTACGAGTATATACTCTTGAACTGGCCCGAATCCTTCCTAGTAGCAGAGGTTGATGGTACTATTGTCGGTTATGCTATGTCTCGCGTTGAGGATACTGGGGACCCCCTTCTCCTAGGCCTAGTCGATGATAAAGGTAATCCTCTAGCGAGGAGTTGGCAAGAGCCTAGGAAGGCCGGTCACCTTGTCTCTATCGCTGTTCTCCGGGAGTATAGGGGGAGGGGGATCGGGTCCTCCCTCCTAGCTGAGACTATCCGGGTAATGAGGGATAACTACAGGGTGGAGTCGGTTTTCCTCGAGGTGAGAGTCTCTAACACGCCTGCCATTAGCCTCTATAGGAAGTTTGGGTTCCGGGTGGTCCGGAGGATCCCCCATTACTATAGGGATGGGGAAGACGCCTATGTGATGGTTCTACGGTTAAAGCCTACCAGTTAATGTTGAGCTTAGCCTTATACTCCTTGTACAATGCCTCCACTTTGGCGACCCACGAGGATAGTTCGTCGGGATTCTCGGGGTAGGCCCTGTAGAGTTCCTTGACCCTCTTCATGTACCTTGAAACCGTTATGAGCTCTTGGAGCATTGAGGGCCTACCGAGAAGTTTGACGAGTAGCTTCGCCTTATCTAGCACTGAGAGGTTAGCTTTGAGGTCGCCAGTTACACTGGTCTCATAGGCGTCTTCAGCTCTCATGACGCCATTACGGAGCCCCCACTCTATCTCCTCGTTAGATAGTTCCTGGAGGTACATGCGGAAAATGTCCAGGCTGGCTTGTTTAGCCCCCAGGCCTCTCATATAGGCAATGTTCAAGCTCCATAATGGGCCGTGCCTTGTAAAGTCTCCTTCCTCGAAAGCGTCAACTATAGCCTTACTCGCATGGTACGCGGCATGCATCGCATAACCCATTCCACCACCGTGTACAGGGTTAACAGTGTAGCCGTTATCGCCTATTCCCAGGAAGTTATCCCAGACGAGGGTATTCGCAGGCCTCCTTGTGGGAACCGCTGCTCCAGCATCGGCGTAGACCTCTACCTGGCCACCCACATCGGGTCTTTTCATAAGCTTCTTCTCGTATATCTCCTTAGGGTGAGGGTAGCCTCTCCCACCCTGTACGCCTAGCCCGATGTTTGCGACGTACTCGCTCTTAGGGAAGAGCCACCAGTATCCTCCCGGCGCTATCTCCTGGTTCACGTAGATCCGAATGTACGAGGGGTCCTCGACAGGGTCTTTCAATCGGACGATCCGGCGATAAGCTACATTCATATCGACGGGCTTGAGGGGTTCATTAACGGGCCACTCCTTGGGAAGCCTCCTGCGGATTACTCCGCTCGTGCCAGTGGCGTCGACTATGACCTTACCCGTAAATATTACTTCTTCACCTTCTTTTTTCGCTGCTACTCCTATGAGCCTACCGTTTTCGAGAACGGGCTTGTAGACGTAGGTCTTTAAGTGTATGCTGACTCCGGCCTTCTCCGCCTCCTCTACGAGACGTCTACCATAAGCGTTCCTGTTTATCATGAATCCCTTCCCGTTAACCCTAAGCCTTACTTCCTCGCTGGGGCTGTAGACGTCTATCCCCTCTACTCTATTCGCGAGGGCGTCTCCCTCCGGTAAGGGCATATGATTCTCGTGGAAGTGGTGTTCTCCGATAGCATCGCCGCAAGGTTTACCCCATAGCCCGTTCCAATCCACAATGTCGAGCCCCGCTACATGTAAACCGGTTTTTCTCAAGTGATAGGCGAGAGAGGAGCCAGCAGGCCCTAGACCAACTATAACTACATCGTATTCTAGTCTTCTAACCATTTGTATCCCCCAGTCCAAGACTAGCGGAGACCTCGTTGAGCGGAAATAAATCTAGACTAGGTACTGGCCTCCAAATGAAAATAAACCCTTAACACCAACTACTATGGTTTAGCGGAGGTGAGGGAAATGAGCTGGTTCAGAAGGAAGAGGAGGGATATATTCGATGATATATTCGAGGACATATTTGAAGAATTCGAAAGAATACAGGACATGTTCCGCTCACTAATACGAGAGTCCTTCGAAAAAGAATTCGAAAAGCTCGGAGCTGAGGGTAAGCCAATCGTATACGGTGTTAGAATAACAATCGGGCCGGACGGAGTGCCTAGAGTAGAAGAGTTCGGTAACGTAAAGATGTCAAAGGTAGGAAAGCCCATAGTCCGGGAGGAAATGGAGCCACTAGTAGATGTTATGGATGTAGGCGATGAGATCTGGGTTATCGCTGAGTTGCCGGGCGTATCGAAGGAGAAGATTAAAGTAAAAGCAACCGAGAGTAAAGTCACGATAAAGGCGGAGAACGATAGGAAATACTATAAAGAGATAGAGCTCCCAGCTGAGGTCGACCCAGATACGGCTAAGGCGTCATACCGCAATGGCGTCCTGGAGATAAAGCTGAAGAAGAAAGCTTCCAGCAAGGAAGAGGAGGGTAAAGAGATCAAGGTAGAGTAGCCTTAAAGCCTGGCTGCCAGCCACTCCGGTTTTTTACTCAAGCAGTAATCGTCAAGGTCAAGCTCCTCGACGTTTTCCCCTATTACTCTACTAGCCCCCTCATAATCACATATGATGAGTGTAAAGCTCCTCTTACCGTCAATCGCCTCCTCGAGCCACTTACGGTTCTCCTCGCACCCCTTATCCTCCCTACCCCTACATGCAACATTCAACGCCTCAAGAAAACGGTGCAGGACCCCCTCAACGGTACTAATGAAGCCTGTACTGGCAGGGCCAGGAATCATCTCGTAGCCCTTCTCAGGGATGGCGAGGTAGGCATAAGCGCTCTTCACGAGCAAATATCGGAGCTCCTTCTCTCCCTTCACCCTAACCACAATTTTCTTCGGCTTCGTAGTCTCGGCTAGCCTAACGTCACGATAGGTATAGCCGCATTTAGAGCATTTCCCCGTTGAGATGAGTATTCGGCCGAAGAAGGGTACCTCGTAAAGGTACTCTCGCAGGTTTAGAGCCTTAGCCCCGCATACGGGGCAAGTAACGATTCCCTCGTAGAGCAGGATTGGCTCCTTAATCTCGCCAAAACTCTCTCTAAGCTCTCTTTCTATACCTTCCAAGCCCTCCCTCATATTAAAACCCCTAATTCCATCTATGGGCTGATTTGATTTATATTCCACGGAAACCGGTTCCTTCGTAGAGGTCGCCTCCCGGGGGACGCTTCTGGGGTGAACGGTATGGCAAAGATAGATGAAAGAATGATACTCTACAATGGGGCCTCTAAGAGTAAGCCGATAACTGCTAAGATCAGTGAAGATGCTTTTAGAAAACTAGAAAAGATCACGAGGGCGTCTGGAATTACAAGGAGCGCTTTTATCAGGTACGTAATTTTAACTGTATTGGAATTTCTTGACGAGGCGGAATGCGGAAATGGTGACGAGGCGAGAGCCGCGGAGAAGCTCGTGGCAAGATTAAAGGTTTTTTGTTAATTAAATATTATTTATATTAAGATTTTTAGCTATATCTATTATGGACCTTGAGAGTTCCCTAATAATGTGATCTTCTTCTGCTAGTATGCAAGAGTTAATGCACTTCCAGCGCTCTTCTGGTTTCTCATCAATGCACTTCTCGTAGAGGCATTTCCTCTTAAGCTTCCGCCTATCAATATAGTAGACAATTATGCTGCCTTGAGCATGGCGGCTTAGTATCCCATCATAGCCGGATAAGCTTATGAGCCGGTCGACTATCCTTGTATCCACTAGGTTTTTATCGAAAACGAAAGCTTTAAGGCTCGAATTGAATGATTTAACAATTCTCGTAGCTATCTTAACTGGATCGCTCTCTGGGTGCAACGATTCAAGCCCCCGTTAGCACGAGTATCCCTGTTAGTTTTATTAGGCATGCGGATACTTTGAGAATAGAGGCCGATTAGGGGGTTGTGGAATGGCGGATGAAGGCAAGCTAGTCGACATTGTAACCTTCTCCAGTGTTAGCGACTTCTTCAAGGACCTAGACACCAAGTTAGTAGAGATGAGGAGTAAGCTCGGAGAGCTGCTAAGAAGGCTAGAAGATGCAAAGGCGAAAGCAGAGGTACTAGTAAGGCTAGAGAGCCTTCTCGCTGAAGCCGCTAGAGGCGCTAAGATCGGTGGTACAGAAATCAGCCTGGGCTCAGCTAAAGCGATAATCAACCCCACTCCAAAGCAGGAGTTTGACCTCCTAGTAGACGTTGTAAGGAGCCTTCAAAACAGGATTGTAGCTTTAGAGAGAATAAGGAAAGAAGTGGAGCCGTTATCTAAGCTGGGAGACCTCGAACTAACCCTAGAGGTTGTCTACGAGAACGGGTTGCCGACAAGAATACTAATAAGAATGTAATAAATATAAAATATTTTATATTAATTCTATCGCGAGAGCAGCGGCGCCGCCTAACCCGTGGCAGATACTCGCAATACCTCTCTTCCCACCGTGGCGGAGCAGGACGTTTACTAGTTCCAGGGTAATCCTAGCTCCACTCATTCCCAACGGGTGGCCGATTGCTATCGCTCCGCCATGGACGTTGATTTTCTCGTAGGGCACGTCGAGGTACTTATGTAGCAGGAAGTTGTTCACTGCAAAGGCCTCATTATTCTCCCAGAAGTCTACTTCACTAGCCCTCCAGCCTAGAGCTCCAAGAAGTTCCTTTACAGCGACAACTGGCGCGTAGGGGAAGCGCCTCGGGTCAACCCCGCCTACAGACCATCCCCTTATCACGGCGAGCGGTTTGAGACCCAACTCCTTAACAGTTTCCTCTGAGGCTACTAGTAAGCTTGCCGCTCCGTCGCTCAGCTGGCTACTCGTTGCAGCCGTATGCGGTCCCTTCTCCGTGAATGCTGGCGGTAGCCTGCGTATTTTCTCTAGGCTCGTATCCCACCTTATACCCTCATCCTTCTCCAAGAGCACTCTATCCTTATACTCGAAGGGTTCCACGAACCTCTTCATGTAACCCTGCTCCCACGCCCTCGCCGCACGCCTATGACTCTCGTAGCCTATCCAGTCAAGCTCCTCTCGGTCTGCACCGTGCTCCCACGCCGTCTCGTCAGCCTCCTCTCCCATAACCATTCCAAATATTGGATCGTACAGGCCCTCATGGACCATGGCATCCCGGACATCTAGGAAGCCCTTGTAGACGAGCTTCACGCCCCACCTGATCCTGCTAGTAATAGTGAAGGGAGCGTTGCTCATGGACTCCATGCCACCAGCGATGGCTAGGCGGAACGCCCCGGACTCGATGTACTGGGAGGCATCAATGATAGCTTTCATCCCGCTAGCACAGACCATATCAATAGTAGTCGAGTCGATACCATACGGTATCCCCGCTTTTATCGCCGCCTGCCTAGCGGTGTCCATCCCAGTACCAGCCCTGATAACATGGCCGAAGAAAATATGGTCTATGGAATCCGGGGAAACTCCTGTTCGCTCCAACAGTTTCTTAATAGTGAAGGAAGCTAGATCCACTGCAGGTACGTCTTTCAGGCTTCTGCCAAACTTGCCTACGGGAGTCCTAACGCCGTCAACAATATAGACGGGCTTGCGTAGAACGTGGGCCTTAGCCCCCTCATTGGACACCATTTAAACACCAGTACTACGACATTCCCGCAGGGCATAATTAGCACTGAGACATAACACAATATATGCTAGCTGTCTCCGAAACAGTATACTCTTCTCTCGCTTCAGAGAGCCAAAGGAAAGAAACGTCAGCGACTTATCACCCCTATTTCCACGGTATTAATCTCACGTGGGAGTGAATTCGCTAGCCGAGGCGAAACAATATGCGATTGTTTAAAAAGAATGATCAAAGAAAGTTTAACTGTCAAATAAATGAAAATTTAGAGAAAATAATAAACTATTATATGGCAAAGAAGAATTTATCCTTTAATGACGCCGTAAACGAGTTAATAGAAAAAGGATACAATTATTGGTTATTAGAGCAAAAATATAAAGATAAAGTAAACTCCGAGGAGGTTTGGAGTAGTTCTTACAGGCTTCTGAGAGTTGAGGCTGGCTTCCTATATTACAGGCTGAGAACTAGGGAGTTAGTAGAGGAGTTGAAAAATATCGTTTTTATTTTAAGTGGGGTTATTGCTGATTTAGAGTCATGTTATGAAGCTCTGAAAAGATATGAAAAAGTAAGAATAAATACAGATAAATTAAAAAGGTATAGAGAGGAGTTAAATAAATATTTAAAGAGCTATGTTTTTAGCAATTATAGAGAGTTAGAAGAAGCAGAATCTAGATATATTGATAACTGGGATGAATTTATAAAAAAATTAGAAAAATTAATTAAAAAAGTTAAAAATCAACGCAGCTAAACCTAAACATTAGATTAGGAATATTATTTAGGAGTGTGGCGGGCCCGCCGGGATTTGAACCCGGGACCGCCGGCTTCTCCCGCGCAGGCAGTGCACGCTTAGAAGGCCGGCGCTCTGTCCTGGCTGAGCTACGGGCCCGCTGCCTGCCATGAGGTTAAAACAGAGGGGTGAGGGTTTATGAGTCTTCCCTGTTTTCGGGAACCGTGTTTGAAGTGTAGTTGAGTATTGGCTATTGTTTGAGTAGGCTTGTAATGGATTGTATTACCATTCTATTTTAATGCTGCACGTGTTTGCGTTTAGATTAAGATAGCGTTTTTTACAGTGTTTAATACATACTTCATTTTATTGTTTTTTATTAATTCAAAATCAGTGGTAATTTATAGGGCTAAGATATAGAATATAATTCTTCGGTAGCTTCGCTAAGAGTTTGGTATGTCGCTTGGGTACTTGTATATCACGTAATGCTTATATCAACTCTCTCGGAACTTCTAGTAAATCGAGAGAGGCGAAGGATAGGAGGTGGATGTGAATGCCGGAGAAGTTGAAGTTCTTCGATATCGTGGCGAAGAAGCCCTTCGAGACCGACCAGTACACCGTTGAGATAAGGACGACTAAGAAGGGCAGGAAGGTGAAGATAGCCTTCGCAATAAGCCCCTACACAGGCAAGAAAATCGCCAGAATACTAGGCCCAGCCTAGACAACTAATAACCATTCATTTTTCTCTTATAATGTTTTTATCCGTTATTTACTGGTGGAGTTCTTGTGTGCAAGGAGACTAGCCTGTCTGACTGGTATAACCGCAGTAGTCATAGCTTGGCTTGTAATAGGGACCTCATGGTACCTGAACAGAAACTGGTTCGTATTCACAAGAGATGCTTTTAGTGATCTGGGAGGAGAGCGTAGTTGTTGCCCGGGCTTGTACAATTATGGCTTGATTTTAACCGGGCTATTTATTTTAGCATATAGTTCTTGCCTCTATTATCTTGCTAAGATCAAGCTTGAAGTTTTAGGAGCCGGCTACGTGGGGCTTGCCGGTGTTTTCCTAGGGCTCATAGGGATCTTCCCGGAGGGGACGAGGCCCCACGTGTTCGTCTCGACGTGGTTCTTCGTGCAGATGGATCTCGGCTTGGTACTCCAATCTATTGGCTTTTACATTAGAACTCGGAAATGGGAGGGGTTTTGGAGCGCGGTGTTGTCTCTCCTGGCTTTCCCAGTAGCGATCCTGGTAGGGCTGACTGTTGGGTGGCCTAGCGCTGCTGTGCTGGAGGCCTATGGAGTAATAGTTATTGATGCGATCGTGCTTTTGCTTTCTAGGGGCTATATGCTGGAGGCTAGGGGTATATGCGGTCCCTGAATCGGGGGAAGGGTATGCTGTCTCGTATATGGTCGAGGCCTGCTACCCACATTATATAACGGTCTACTCCGAGGCCGAAGCCGCTGTGCCTAACGCTACCGTACCTTCTAAGGTCAAGGTACCACTTGTAGTCCTCCGGGTTGAGCCCTCTATCCTTGATCTGCTGGAGGAGGGCGTTATAGTCCTCCTGCCTCTCGCTACCACCCACAATCTCCCCTATACCCTCGGGTGCTAGGAGGTCGAATGCAAGTGCCTCCCGGGGGTTCTGGGGGTCGGGTTTCATGTAGAAACTCTTCAACTCTAATGGGAAGTGTGTTATGAAGAAGGGGGTATCATAATCTTCCGTCAGTAGGCGCTCTTCATCGGCCCCTATATCGTCCCCGTACTCTATTGATAAACCCTTCTCCCGCAGCCTCCTTATCGCCTCCTCGTAGCGTATTCTAGGATAGCCGGGTTTCCTGGAGGCTTCCAGCATCTCGGTGTCCCTCTTGAGTAGGCTCAGTTCCTCCAGCCTCTCCTCCAGGATTCTCCTAGTGGTGTATGCTACTAGTTCCTCGACTAGCCTCATCTCCTCTTCCATCCCGGCCCAGGCCTCCTCAGCTTCAAGGTGCCAGTACTCGTAGAGGTGCCTCCTCGTCCTGCTCCTCTCTGCCCTGAAGCTTGGCGCCAGGGTCCATACCTTCTCGAGGCTGAAAATCAGGGCTTCAAGGTAGAACTGGCTGCTCTGGGTGAGATAAGCTGGTCTTCCAAAGAAGTCTACTTTGAATAGTGTAGCGCCTCCCTCAACGGCGGCTTGAGTTAGCATTGGGGGGCTGACTTCCCAGAAGCCTCGGGCTTCGAAGAACTCCCGGAAGGCCTTCAGGGCGGTGTGCCTTATTCGCCACACGGCGGTAAGCTTCCTGCTCCGTATCCATAGGTGCCTGTTATCTAAGAGATAGTCAATCCCCTCTCCACCCTTAATGGGGAAGTCTTCGGCTAACCCTACTATCTCGAGCTTCCGAAGCCTCAGCTCAGCGCCTCCAGGAGCTCTCGGATCACGGGCTACAACACCTTCAGCTATGATACTGGACTCAATTGTAGCCTCTCGGGCTGCCTCAACGTATTCCCTCGGCGTGAACGCCGGGTCGGCTACTAGTTGAAGGATGCCCTCGGAGTCTCTTAGCACAATAAAGACTTTCTTGCCCAGATCCCTATGCCGGTAGACCCACCCCCTAACTCTTGCAGGCGAGCCGGGCTCCAGCGCCTTCACGGACCTAGTCGACACTACGCCGCTGTTCAACTCTCCGTTATCCCCCGGGAAACCGGTTGTGAGGGACTACACCGATATTATATTATCGAGGAGAGTCGAGGGTCCCCCACGGGGGGAGCTATTGGCCCACGACTACGCATCAATCAACGTGTTCTTCTACCCCGAGACGGTGGCCCTAATAGGCGCCTCCGGTAAGCCCGGTGCCTTTAGCCACGAGATGCTCCGTAACCTGGCAACCCGATTCAAGGGAAAAGTCTACGCCGTAAACCCGAAGTACAAAGAGATACTGGGAGTCCCCAGTTATCCCAGCATACTAGACATACCCGACCCCGTTGACCTAGCCGTAATCGCTGTTAGAGCCCAGAGGGTCCCCCAGGCCCTCGAGGAGGCTGGTAGGAAGGGAGTGCGAGGAGCCATCATAGTTGCTGGAGGCTTCGCGGAGACGGGCGAAGAGGGCAAGAGGCTCCAGGAAGCCATAGTTAGCATCGCTAAGCGTTACGGCGTGAGAATAGTTGGCCCCAACTGTATAGGCGTCTACAATGCTGTAAACGGCTTGGACACATTCTTCCTCCCTCCAGAGAAAATGCGGAGGCCTCCCAAGGGCTACATCGCCGTGGTGAGCCAGAGCGGCGCCTACCTCACTACCATGATGGACTGGTTGTCGAGCGAAGGAGTAGGTATAGTCAAAGCGATTAACATAGGAAACAAGGCCGACGTCGACGAGGCCGAGATCATAGGCTACTACGCCAGCCAGGAATACGTCCGCGCTATAATGGTCTACATGGAGGGAGTAAGCCCAGGAAGGGGGAGAGCCCTAGTTGAAGCAGTACGCCGAGCGAGAGACAACGGTAAAAAACTCGTAGTACTCAAAGGCGGAAAAACCTCCTACGGCGCCAGAGCCGCGAAGAGCCATACAGCCGCTCTAGCAGGAGACTACGCGGTGTTCTCCTCCATACTCCGGGAAGCTGGCGCGGTCGTCGCAGAGACCCCGACAGAGTTCGTAGACATAGCCAAGGCCCTATCCTTCATGGGACACCTAGAGCCCCGTGGGAGAAGAGTCCTAGTCGTAACCAATGCTGGGGGGCCAGGAGTCCTAGCAACCGACGAGTTAAGCCGTAGAGGACTAGCCCTACCCCAGACGCCCCGAGACGCCGTAGAGGAATTAAGCAAGCTCCTTCCTCCAATCGTTGCACTAGGAAACCCAGTAGACCTAACCGGCCAGGCATCAGACGAAGACTACCAGCTAGTCCTAGAAAAACTAGCAGGGAGGAGCGAGTTCGACTCGCTCCTAGTAATAGCTCCAGTACAGCCCGCAACAATGACCATTAGAGTAGCCGACATAATAGCCGACACGGTTTGGCGCGTTAAGAAGCCAGCCACAGTCATGACCATAGGAGCCGACTACGGGGAACTCGTAAAAGAATACCTAGACTCCAGAGGTATACCCGCCTACCCCCTCCCCGACAGAGCAGCATATAGCCTATGGGCCCTCATGGAAGCCTCAAAACCCCTATGCAACATGGCAAAGCCGAGTAACCCTCCAGGCATGGCAGTAGAGCTAGTCGAGAAGGCCCTAAAAGAGGGCAGGAACAAGCTACTCGAGCACGAGGCATTAGAACTACTGGAGCACTATGAAGTCCCAGTAGCCCCCTACTGCCTTGCAAAAACTCCGGACGAAGCATCTGCATGCGCTGAGAAAATAGCCTCCAACAGGCTTGTCGCCAAGATCGTTTCTCCAGATATAATACATAAGAGCGACGTCGGAGGAGTCCTGCTGGGAGTAGATCCCGCGAAAGCCCGCGAGGCTTACGATACGGTTATTCGGAGAGCTAGGGCCCACGCCCCGGATGCCAGAATAGTAGGCGTCCTATTCCAAGCCGAGGCTCCCAAAGGTGTCGAGGTGATCGTTGGTAGTAGAAGGGACGAGGGCTTCGGGCCCATAGTAGTCTACGGGATGGGAGGCATTCTCGTGGAGCTCCTCAGGGACTTCTCAATAGGTCTCGCCCCAACGAGTAGGTGCCGAGCCCTGGAGATGATAAGGGAGACAAAATCTAGCAAGCTCTTAGAAGGGTATAGGGGCTCCGAGAGGAAAGATATTGACTCCTTAGCTGAAGCTATCACGCGGATATCGAGGATCACCGCTGAAATCGATAGTGTTAAGGAGGTGGATGTAAACCCGATAATGGTTTACGAGAAGGGGGTCTTAGCAGTTGACGCGAGAGTGATTATTGCCTAGCCTTTAATCCGTCCTCGTAGCCAGCGCGGAACACCTTTATGTTAGCCTCCGGGTTCCTCACTTTTTGGCGAATGGTTTCCTCGATAGAGGGCGCGTCTACGTACCCGCCGTAGCCGTTGACCGCTAGGCCATAGCCTAGGAGGTACATGTTAGCGCCTTGGGGATTGCCCAGTTCTTCAGCCTTCTCAACGGCATTAGTCTTAAAGACCCTAATACCGGCTTCTCCCAGAGCCTTATAGACCTCTTCGAGGCTTGGCATTTCCACGTTCGGGAGAGGCGGTCTTAGCAGCCTGGAGTCCACAATTGCAGGGGCTCCCTTAGCAAGGTAGTTGGCGTAGCGGAGAGCCTCAGTAGCCTCTAGGGCTATTAAGAGGTCGGCTTTACCCTCCATTATTAAGGGAGCTTCGGCCTCTCCTAGCCGCACATGCACTATTACGGTTCCACCTCTCTGGCTTAGCCCGTGGGTTTCCGCTACGATAGCGTTATGGTCCTTCGCGACGGCGGCGCTTGCCAGAACGTTTGCCATGGTGATTATTCCTTGCCCGCCGACACCTACTATTACAAGGTTGAATGGTTTCTCACTCATTGCTCGTCACCTCACCTGGGCTTTGCGGTTGCCATTATTTTGATCCACTCTGGGTCTGGCTCCTCTACCGGCTTGAAAGCGTTAACTGGGCATATTTGGGCGCACTCTCCGCACCCGGTGCAGAGTAAGGGGTCAATGTATACCTTTCCATTCTCCTTGGGGATTATTGCTGGGCAGTTGAAGGCCTTGTAGCATAGGCCGCAGGCTATACACTTGTCCTCGTCGACAGTGTACACTGTGTACCTAACGCCGGCTTTCCTAGCATTGGCTATTGCGAGGAGGATGCACGCGCCTCTCGCTACCACTAGGGCAGGCTTCTGCTCCTTCTTAACGTATTCGAGGGCCTCGTAGAAGACTTTCTCCTGGCCCTTAATGTCGAATGCATTGGTTAGCGCCACGTACTCGATGCCATACGCCTCTGCAACCCTTCTCGGATCCAGCTCCACAGTCTCTTCTCCCATCGCGGTGACGCCCACGCCGGGGTGAGGCTGGTGCCCCGTCATCGCCGTTGTCCTATTGTCTAGGACTACTACGAGCATGGGAGCCTTGTTGTAGACCGCGTTCGCTAGGCCAGGCATACCTGCATGGAAGAATGTGCTATCACCGATTATGGCTATGGGGATCTGGTCCTTGGCGACGTGAGCCATACCGTTTGCCAGCCCTATGCTCCCGCCCATCTCAACAATGGTGTCTTGCATTTCGAAGGGTGGGAGCACTCCTAGGCTATAACAGCCAATGTCACCGGTGTAGACGGGCTTAATCCTAGCCTTGCCGACAGCTCTCCGGAGAGCGTAGAATACAGCCCTGTAAGGGCAGCCGGGGCAGAGTACTGGGGGCCTAGGGGGAGCGCTAAGGTTGACCCTCGGCTTCTCTGGTAGAGAGTAATCGATGCCCAGGAATCTCGCCAGCCCTGGTAGGACCTTGTCAAGCGTGAGCTCCCCTACCCTTGTAATGTAGCCGTTGCTCTTGCCAGCTACCCTAGCCCTGATCCCCTCATCGTAGAAGGAGCTCTTAGCCAGGGTCTCGACGACAGGCTCTCCCTCCTCGACGAAGAAAACCTTGTCTCTCCCCTCAGCCTCCCTTAAGAGTAGTTTTGAGGGAAGCGGCACGGGCGTTTGAATCTTTAACACTCTAACCTTTCTATCAAGCCCCAGCTCTCTCAGGGCCTCCCTAGCGTAAGTGTAGCCTAGGCCGACGCCCACTACCAGTACGCTCGAATCCTCAGGCCCCTTGGCTTCATTCAATGGATGCTTCGAGAACCACTCAGCTATCTCTTCCCACTTCTCAACCAGCTCCGCCCTAAGCTTCCTGGCGTGAGCGGGGACTAGCGTGTACCTCTCAATGTTCTTCCGGAACCCTCCCCGAGGCTCTAGCTTCTCTAGGTCTATCTCCCCCGTTTCGACCGGAACCCTAGTATGGCCTATTCTCGTGGTGGACCGGAGGATTACTGGGGTGTGGAATTTCCCGCTAATATGATAGGCTTCTATAACGGCTCTCTTAGCCTCCTGGGCTCCAGCCGGCTCTACCACGGGAATATAGGCGTGGACCCCGTACCACCTGTTATCCTGCTCGTTCTGACTACTATGCATCCCGGGGTCGTCGGCGGATACCACGACGAATGGCGCCTCTACTCCAGTGTATGCACTACTGAAGAGGGGGTCCGCGGCCACGTTTACTCCAACGTGCTTCATTGCGGCTAAAGACGCTACGCCGGACAGCGCGGCTCCGTATGCAGCCTCTAGGGCCACCTTCTCGTTAACGCTCCACTCGACGTATGGCCTCTTAAGCTTCCTAGCGGCGTAGGAGAGGGCTTCTACTATCTCGCTAGAAGGCGTCCCGGGATAAGCCGAGGCGAACCCTATCCCGTACTCTAGCGCCCCCCTAGCGATCGCCACATTCCCGAGCATTAGGACCCTCTTACCGGGCTCTGACAGGACCTCTCGGTGGGCCAATAATCATCTCCTCGCCCTACCTAGTTGTTTGGGGGGATAATGAGGTTCTCTCTAGCCTCGCCCCGGTGGGAGGGACAAATATTAGGCCTAAGGCCCTCGTGAACGCAACGGTGTTTAGGATGGCGAAGGGCTCGATTCTACCACTCGCAATACTCGGCCTAGTCGCCTTTCTAGGTTTAACCGCTCTCGCCGCTACAGGTACCACCACAGCGGCATCTGGGGCTACTGGTGCAACCGGGAACACCACCCTCGGCGAGATAGTTTCGGTAGCTATGGGCAACCCTAAGATGGCTGTGACAATGCTTGTAGAGTTCATCCTAGGGGTCGCTCTAGGCTATGTCGGAGTGAAGGCGCTGAGGTACATTCTAGCCTTCATCGGCATACTAATCCTGGGGAGCGTACTATCTGCATGGAGCCTTGGAGGCAACATGGAGGAAGTAGCTAAGAAGCTGGGAGTAGAGCTGAAGCAGCTACTCCCACTGTTGAAGCAGTTCGCCCTCGCCATAGGCGCGACGATAGTCGGCCCTGCAAGCATAGGCGTGATAGTAGGCATAATACTTGCAATGATGAAGAAGTAAGCATTCCCCTGGCGGGGGGATGGGGAGTAGAGCGTGGCGGTCAGCACGCTTCACCACGTCCTCCCGGACGTGCCTCCTCCCCACCCCCAGCCCCACACGATAGTACAGCCCGCCTCCACGACCGCTCCCAGCACGACTACTGGCGGGCACACCGTGGCTACAACTACGAGCCCATTACTCCACTATGCTTCTTCGCCTGTAAGCTCGATAGCATTGATGATATTAATACTTTTTATATTAATAATCTTAGTAGTAGCTATTCTAGCAGTTAAGCCCTCTCCAGCACTCCTCGGAGAAATCCGCGGAGAGCCCGGGAGAGTACTAGAGGCCAGTGAGCCTTACAGGTACACGGGGCTCAGGAAGAGGCTGAGGCAACTATACCTATCAGTGAGAGCAAGGGCAGAATCCGCCGTAGGTATCGCCCTAAAGAGCAAGACCGCTATGGAAATAGCGAGGATAACCGGCATGTACCGAAAGTTCGCCGAAGAGTATACTAAGGCAATGTACGGTCCTGGACACCCAGACGAGGAGGCAGTCTTGAGAATAGAGAGGCTAGCGAGGAATGAAGCCTAGCCCTGTGATCACAGTACTCGCTCTCGGTATCACTCTAATCCTATTCATCACGGGCTCCTCGCTCGTATCCAAGGAGAAGAGCTACTCATGGCTATCAACATCCCCCATTAACCCTGGCCCCGGAGGAACATCCTCATTCGTAGAGGACCTAAACAAGTGGTACGACGTAGTGCTAGGTAACACTACCACCCTAGAAGGGATAAGGGTGAGGGCGACCTACCTTATTATAGGGCCCGACACTCCATTAAACGATAATGAAATAGAGATTATAGTAAAGCTCGTGAAGACGGGCCGCTTAAACCTGCTAATAGCAGACGAGACCACCAATACAGGGCGCCTCCTCAGGACCCTCGGCCTGCCCCCGATGGATGGAACCGTCTATAACGAGACTGTAAAGGGGGGCGGCTGGGAATTCATGGTGAAAATAGCTTGCGACGGACACGAGGCTTGGGCTTCTAGAGCCGTGAGGGTCCCCCAAGGGCCGGGCGGAGAAGAAGTATGCTCCTACAAGAACGATGGCACCGCAGCTGTCCTCTACAATATCAACGGGTCGAGAGTATTGATCGTAGGGGACTCCAGCATATTCGCAAACTACCTATACAACGGTTACGACGGGCTTAAACCGTCTAGAAACGTGGCACTCTTCCTGGCACGCTTAGCAGCGGGCGATTCCCGAGGCGAGCCCGTTATAGTAGACAATAGCCACTATTCCTATAATGTTAAGGCCCGAGGAGCTTACCCACTGACGGGCCTCTGGACCTCTCTCGCCAACAGTCTAGAAAGCCTAGAGAGTAGGGCCCGCGAGCTCACCCCGCAAACCCTAGCCCTAGCGTTAGTGGTTGCAAGCGTCCCCTGGCCATTAATCCTGCTCACTCCATGGAGCAGGCCTAAGAGAAAGTCCACGCCCCTAAGGGAGGCTGCGATCGCATTATTAGAAGTCGAGGCCTCACGCCTAGGAGTAGAGGAGGGCCCCGGCAGGCCGGACCCTGAATCCCTAGCCTCGCGCATAATCAGGAGGGCGAGGAAGCTTGAACAACATCATGGAGAGAGTCCTCAGTGAAGCCGGCAAGGTGGTCGTAGGGAAGCGCGAGGTCATTGAGGCAGTAGTAGCGACCATAATAGCTGGGGGGCACGTGCTCCTCGAAGGCGTTCCAGGAGTAGCTAAGACCCTTATAGCGAGGGCCGTAGCCTCTAGCCTCAGCCTAGACTTCAAGCGAGTCCAGTTCGTCCCAGACCTCCTGCCAAGCGATATAACAGGGACAATGGTCTGGAAGGGAGGGGACTTCGAGTTCCACCCTGGCCCCATCTTCACGGAAGTACTACTAGTCGACGAGATCAACAGGGCTCCTCCTAAAACACAGGCCGCACTCCTCGAAGCGATGCAGGAGAGGCAGGTATCAATCTGGGGAGAGACACGCAAGCTATCTCCTCTCTTCACGGTGATAGCGACCATGAATCCTGTCGAGTACCAGGGAGTATACCCCCTGAGCGAGGCTCAGGTCGACAGGTTCACATCGAAAATAGAGCTCGACTATCCAAGCGTTGAAGAAATGGCCCGCATAATCGACGTGCAAGGGGCAATTGAAGAATGGCCTGTGAAGCCAGTAGTCAGTAGAGAGGAATTACTCGAGGCTAGAAGGAGGGTGTGGAGCGTCCACGTAGACGATAACATTAAACTATACGCCGCCCTGCTAGCAGAGGCTACAAGGAGGGACCCTCGAGTCCTCCTAGGAGGGTCCCCCAGAGCAGTCATCTCAATGGTACAACTAGCGAGGGCCCTAGCACTAGCCGAGGGGCGAGGCTACGTAGCGCCGGACGATATAAAGAGAGTAGCCCACTACGCCATGGACCATAGAGTGATACTAAAACCTGAAGCCCGCCTCTCCGGGGCAACCCCCGAGCAAATAGTAGACACAGTCCTAGAGAAGGTCGAGCCACCCTAGAGGGACCCCCAGAGTGCCGGAGATCTACCCAACTAGGAAAGCACTCCTTGCAGGCATCCTCGCATTCCTCTTCTTCGCAATGCAAGCCCTAGGCATCTACTCCCCATACACCGGTATTGGAGCCTCACTCCTCACCGGAGTACTAGCGGTATCAATGGCCGTGGCCGAGAGGGCCTCCACGGCACTATTCCGTGTAAACGCGGAGCGGAGGGTCCCCCAGCGGCTAGCAGAGGGAGTACTGGCTAGAGTAGAACTAGTAGTATGCAACAATTCCCCCGACGACTTGATTGTATCAGTGGAAGACCAGGTGCCGGAAAGGTTGAGAGCTCTCGAGAGCGAGATCGAGATGCGCCTCAGGCCGGGAGAGTGCAGGAGGGGCTCCTACAGGGTGAGACCGGCGCCTGGCTACCACTCCTACCCCTCTCTCCAAGTAGAGGCGAGGGACCCTCTGGGAATGTTCGCATCATGGAGAAAGCTGAAGAGGCCGTCAAGCATAAGCGTATACCCGCTCAGCCTAGGCGAATACTGGGTTTCACAAGCCGGCCCGCGGGGGAGGGGAGAACCCCTATACTCTACGTGGAAGGGCGGAGGACTGGAGTTCTACCAGCTGAGAGACTACGTGCCAGGCGACGATGTCAGGTTCATTTCGTGGAGCGCGACTGCAAGGCTGGGTAGGCCCATCGTATGGGAGGGCGTGTCACAAGTGTCTCCGCACGTCTCACTCCTAGCAGACCTATCCCTAGAATCCTGGCCGGGCACGCCAGGAGAGGCGCCGGCGGACTGGATAATGAGGACTGCCGTGGCGATAGCTGAGATAGTAGAAGCGGGTGGAGGGACCCTCAGGTACGGGATACTACTAGGGGAGACGTGGGAGGAGGGGTTTCTCTCTGGGGAGTACATAGCGGAGGCCCTAAGGAGAAGACTCTCCCTGGCAGGCCCCAGTAATGTTAAGAGGAGAGTTAAGCTGGGAGCCCTAGTAGATAGGCTCTCCCGCGGGGAACCCGGAAGGCCGTTGGTACTACTACTAGGTCCAGGGCAAAACTATAACAGCCTGGTCGAAGCACTATCGAAGGCTAACGCTCATTGCAGGATAGCCATACTCTACGCCCCCACGGGCAATGGACCGGTAGACACAGCGGTCAGGCTAGTGGAGGAGCGTTACTACAAGGCTAACCTCGACAGCCTACGCAGAGCTGGAGCTAAACCATACCTCGTCACCTCTCGAGGTGCGGCGGTTGAGGTTGCAAGGCGCCTCTGGGGTATCTTGCAGGAGCCTGGCTGCCGGGCTGGCGCTTTCTAGCCAGCTCCTATTAGCAGTCACCGGCCTCACGAATAGAGACTGGGCCGGCGCTCTCATGGTCTTGCCCGGAACGATAGGCATACTCCTAGCCCTCCGGGGGTCCCTCGAGGCCTCATCCCTACTTGGCCTTACTACAATCGTTGCCTCGGGCCTCTACAAGGTTAGCGGGATAATACCTGGCCTAGCTCTTTTGGGCTTCACGTTTTCACTACTCGTATACTGGGTTCACGAAGAGGCTTGCGGCAGGGGTCTCCGCCTCTTGGGAGTAGGAGTGGGGGTCGGTGGCTATGCTCTCTCGCTCTCATGGGTTCTCCACGGGTGGGGCATTTACGCCCGTTATCTGCCTCCAGAGTCGCTTGAGGCGCTCTCGAGCAATGGGGGCTTCACGATCCTCGTAATTACGTCCACATTGTTCTTCTCGTTGACCGCTTACTATGCTTTAAGGCCGAATAGTTCTCTTCCATCGATAGCCTCCGCCGCCCGGTGGCTATATGATAATAGGACCGCGCCGATAGAGGCTCTCGCATACTTATTATTCCTTGCATCGCTTCGGGTATCGCCGTTCGTAGCGTTGCTAGGCTTCGTCTCCGCGGGCTTGGGTATTTGGGCTTGGAGCCTCACCAGGAGGAGGGAAGCCGTTCTTCTCACAGTGCTTTTATCTTATGTCCTACTAGTATGGGTTACGGGCTACTATAAGCTTGTAAACGATTACCTCTTAAGACTCCTTCACTAGATCAGCCCCTACAATCATTGTCACGGATCCAACCGTTGCCCCGACGAGGCTCGCGATAACGTAGCCCTCGACGGCTAGTCCTATGCTTGCGATATAGAACGCGATCGAGGAGGCGAGTAACCCTATACCCATGATGACCCTGAGCCTAGCCATTACTCCTCACCATAATCTTTACTACCGCTCCCGTGTCTGGGTCCGGTCCAACGGTCTCGTTAGCCATTTCTAGGGCCCTTAGAGGGTCCCCCGTATGTGCTAGATCTCGAGCCCATTCCAAGAGGAATTCGTCAGCGTGTAGCCATGTAACGTTACCGTCCCATGCTATATAGGCGGAGGCTCCCTTATCGATGATTACCTTTGCTAGCCTATCGTCTTGGAACCCGTAGCATCCCGTGAAGAATACTATCGTCTTATTCATCTCGCCAGCTATGTCGCGGAAGAATTTGGGGCTCACGGCCAAGTATTTGGGTAGCTCTTGTAGGGGGACCCCCGGCCTCGGTATCACCGCTGGGGCATAGTAGCCTTTACGGATACCGTCCTCGATGTTCTTCACTCCATAAACAGCCTCGGCTTCTATAACGTACATGCCAGTGTATACATAAGCGCCGAGGGGCTTCCCACTGCTAGGATCTCCGTTGTAGGCTCCATGCGCCCTGATTATTACTAAGCCATACTGCCCCATGCCTACTAGCGGGTCGAGAGTAGCGTTAGCCCCATAATAGACTGTGACGCTAAAGCCCATGCTCTCCAGGATCTTCTTGAGCGTGGAGACTTCCCGGGGATCGGGGAACTCTCGGGCTAGGCTATCGTATATGAGGGCCTTGTGGGGGACCCCTGAGAGGTTTATGCTAGCAGTAGTGGTGCTCGCTGGGGGTCCCCCGCTAGTGGTTGCCCTAGGAGTATTGCCTGGGTTTCCTCCGCCTCCCCGTAGGAGGAGCGAGGCGCCCACAATTGCTGCTACTACGATGAGTATAACAGTGTAGGCCGCCCGCCTCTTATCCATCCCAGGAGCCTCCAAGTATATGTTGGTGCGGGGGGTGGGATTCGAACCCACGCAGGCCTACGCCATCGGGTCCTAAGCCCGACCCCTTTGGCCAGGCTCGGGCACCCCCGCGTTCCCTTCTAATGCACCTATACGGGGACGCCATTTAAATCCTTCCAGTCGCCCAGCTCCCTGCCCAGCCACTTTTTAACCCAAGGGGTGGGCTTCCTGGTTGCTGGGGTAGCTTCAGAGTCTAACGGTGAAGTATAGTGGGGGCTCTCGACGCTCTAGCCGCTATTGCAGACAAGTTTCCAACTATTGAGAAGCCGGTGCCGAAGCCCAGCCTATACCGGAGGCTGACGTGGACCGGCATAATCCTAGTACTCTACCTCATAATGGCGAACATCCCCCTCTACGGGATCCCCCCACAGGCAACTGCGACGAGTATCTCGCTGCAAAGGATTATCTTCGCGAGCAGCGCTGGCAGCCTAATGGAGCTAGGTATCGGCCCGATAGTGACTGCGGGCCTAATACTCCAGGTCCTGGTTGGAGCTAAGATAATCGACATAGACCTTACAGACGAGGAGGCGAGGAGGAAGTTCACCGCCGCCCAGAAGAGCCTCGCCATACTCTTCGCTATCTTCGAGGCAACCATGTACGTGATTGGTAATAGGTACTGGGCGGGGACCGGTATAACTCCTAGCTGGACCATCAAGATCCTGGTAATACTCCAGCTGAGCTTCGCCGCCTTCCTCGTCATACTCTTCGACGAGATGCTCCAGAAAGGCTGGGGCATCGGCAGCGCTATCAGCCTCTTCATCCTAGCAGGAGTCGCGCACAGCGTCTTCTGGTCCCTCCTAGGCTACGTGCCTAGGATAGCTGAGACGTACGGCTTCATACCAGCCCTGTTAAAGGAGAGAAGCCTACTCCTAATAGCTAGGCCTAACGGCTACCCGGACCTAACCGGGCTATTTGCAACGATTGCGATAATTCTCTTCCTAGTCTACGTGCAGGCTATGCGTGTGGAGATACCAGTCACTTCGGCCAGGCTGAGGGGCATCCGTTCGAGGGTCCCCCTCCAGTTCATGTATGTGACTAACATCCCGATCCTGCTCGTCGGTATCCTGATATCGGACCTCCAACTCTTCAATAATATTATACAGAGTATGGCCTCTCCAACGAGCAAGTGGGCGCATTACTACAGCCAGATGGTGTACTACCTCAGCCCTCCGAGAGGTATAATACCCACCCTTAGCGACCCCCTCCGGGCAGTGATATGGGCCGTCTCATGGACAATACTCTCAGTAGCCTTCGGCTACATGTGGGTGGAACTAGCAGGGCTTAACCCGAGGGATCAGGCCGAGAACCTGGTTAAGAGCGGCATGGAAGTGCCCGGGATGAGGAGGAACCCGAGGATACTCGAGTCCATACTGGCCAAGTACATCTACCCGCTAACACTGCTCTCCAGCCTAATCGTTGCAGCCATCGCCATAGTAGCAGACATATTCGGGGCCTACGGGACTGGCACTGGCCTACTGCTTGCTGTTGGTATTATTAACCAGTACTACATGATGATCTCATATGAGAGAGCGCTAGAGACCTACCCACTACTGAGGAGGATACTAGGCGAGGGGTGAGGAACTGGTGAGGCACCCCTTCAGGGTAGTAATAGTGACGGGCGTCCCCGGTGTGGGGAAGACCACTGTGCTCCGCCTAACCGCGGAGAAGGCCCGGGAGAGAGGTCTAAACGTGGAAGTAGTGAACTTCGGCTCATTCATGCTCGACTACGCGGTGCGCGAGGGGATAATCGAGGATAGAGATAAGATAAGGACCCTCCCCCTCCGCAAGCAACTCGACCTGCAGGCCAAGGCTGCTAAGGCTATAGTAGAGTATGCCAGGGAAAAGCTGGGAGGGGACGGCTACCTCTTTATAGACACCCACGCACTAGTTAGAACTGTCGCTGGCTACTGGCCAGGGCTACCCAAACATGTTATAGACCATCTGCTACCCGACATGATAGCCGTCGTAGAAGCGCCCCCAGAAGTTGTAGCAGCCCGGCAGGAGAGGGATAAGACACGATATAGAAAGGACTTCGGCGGGGTTGAGGGAGTCAGGAGGCTAATGGAGTATGCAAGAGCAGCGAGCTTTGCAAGCGCGGTCTTCTACGCCTCAACAGTAGCGATCATAGAGAACCCCGAAGGCAGAGCAGAGGAGGCCGCTGAGAAGCTATTATCATACATAGTAAACCTCTAAGGGGCTAAGCCTTTGAACCTAAGCCCCCTACTAGCCTTCATAATCCCACTAATTTTCTCACTATCAGCGGGGGCGACGTATAGAAGCATATATCCCTATGAAACCGTGAAGAGAGCTATCGATAAGATGGCCGAGTACCGCCTTGCAAAAGCCAAGCTCGGCAGGGGTAAGCGAGCAGCTAAAAAGCTGGCTAAGATCGAGCCAGAGTATAAGAGGGCTAAGAGGCTAGTAACCAGGAGCATTATCGTAAAGATGACCCTCCTAATAGTAACATACATGTTAGGCAGCATCATAGTATTCGTTAACACGCCAATAATCCCCGCTCCCTTCCACCTCCCACCAATAACGGTAGTAGTAAACGGCCAGCCCTACGTGGAATCACTAATAATATACTTCACAGTATACGTCATAGTATTCCTAGTATTCCGCGATACCTTCTTATAGCGTAAATCCGAGCCCTACTAGAAGCAACGGGGGAGCCGGAGTGGTAAGGCCCGCTCTCCGGAGCAGGCACCTGAGAAGAGTGATGAAGAGGACGCCCGGAGGAGACCTCATAGTACACTATGAGAAGAGGAGGCCTGGCCCAGCGAGATGCGCCAGGTGTGGGAGACCCCTCAATGGGGTACCGAGGCTGAGGCCGAACAAGCTAAGAGGCCTAAGCAAAACGAGCAAACGCCCGGAGAGACCCTACGGTGGTGTGCTTTGCCCCCAGTGCCTTGCAGACCTCCTCAGGCAGTCGATAATAGGAAACCAGTAATAGTAGTATCCGGGCCGCCGGGATCCGGTAAATCAACCTATGCGAAGAGGCTCGCGAGAGATTTCTGCCTCGACTACATCACTACCGGCGCATTCTTCCGGGAGATAGCCAGGGAGAAAGGCCTAACCCTATCACAGCTAAGCGAGATCGCCTCGAGGGACCCCTCAATAGACCTGGCCATAGATAAGATGAGTCTAGAAGCCGCTGAGAAGGGAGGAGTAGTGATTGACAGCCACCTCGCAGGCTGGGTCTTGTCAGGGCTCGCCCACGTTAGAATACTAGTAACAGCCCCTCTAACCATACGATTGCAGCGTATCTCTTCTAGGGAAGGGGGCGGGGATAGGATTATTGAAGAGACTGTTGCCCGAGAGTCGCTCCAGGCCGCAAGGTTCTACGAGTACTATGGATACGATACAACCTCCTTCCAGGGCTTCGACCTTGTCGTTGACACGTCAAGCCTCTCTATAGAGGAAGCTTATGATATAATTTCGAGGTATACTCGGTATAAGCTCTCCGCACTAGGCTTCCGGTTGCCAGGAGAGTAGTCCTTATAAAACAGGGATGACCGCAAGCGGGTGGTGGGTGGAATAGTAGTGCCAGCGATCGAGGTAGGGAGGCTCTGTGTTAAAATCTATGGGAGAGAGGCAGGCAGGAAGTGTGTAATAGTCGATATTATCGATGAGAACTTCGTACTCATCACCGGGCCTAAAAACCTAACCGGTGTTAGAAGAAGGAGAGCCAACATAGACCACATCGAGCCGCTGGACAAGAAAATAGACATAAGCAAGGGAGCAAGCGACGAGGAAGTAATGGATGCCCTAACAAAGGAGGGCCTAGTCCAATTCATGCAAGAAAGAATCAAGCCGGCCCCCGCCATCTAGACGCCATGGCGGCTACCACGCTTCCTACCTATTATATTCCTCCCCGCAGTTAACACTCCTCAATACGGAGGAGAGGCTAGATATGGGCGAGGACGTAACGCGTAAAGGCCTACGGTTTATCGAGTCAATTAACGAATTCTGCGGCTATAAGAGGAAATGGCTCGTAAAGCATGACGAGCCAACTGATCCAAGATATGGTTTCCTCCCACCCGAGAGACCGCTCGACAAGTATATCGAGTACGGCGTGATAAACCTAGATAAGCCTCCTGGGCCGACGAGCCACGAGGTAGTCGCCTGGATAAAGAGGATGTTTGGGATTGAGAGGGCGGGCCATGGGGGGACCCTAGAGCCTAGCCAGCTCGCTGAGTAGGCTGGCTTGGCGGGGAGACCCTAAGGTAACAGGAGTACTACCCGTGGCCCTCAAGCGGATGACGAGAGTAGTCGGGAGCATCATCCACAGTGACAAGGAGTACATATGTGTAATGCAGCTCCACAAGCCAGTAAGCGAGGAAGCCCTTAGGAGAGCCCTATCAGAGCTAGCCGGGACGATATACCAGAGGCCCCCGCTGCGGAGTAGCGTTAAAAGAGCCCTTAGGACTAAGAAAGTGTACGAGATAGAACTACTCGAGTATACTGGGAAATACGCTCTCCTAAGAATATGGAGCGAGGCAGGAACCTACATGAGGAAGATCTGCTGGGACGCTGGCCTAATCCTAGGCGTTGGAGCCCACATGAGAGAGCTCAGGAGAATACGGACCGGTCCCTTCCATGAAGACAGGAACCTAGTAACAATGCTAGACGTGGCTATAGCCCTCCTACGCTACCGGGAGGAGGGTAAGGAAGACCTACTCAGGAAGGTGATCCTACCCGGGGAGTACTCAGTGTGTCACATACCCAAGGTCGTAGTGCGAGACAGTGCGGTAGAGAGTATTGTTCACGGAGCCCAACTAGCAGTACCGGGCGTGGCAAGGGTTCAGGAGGGAATACGCAGGGGTGATACCGTTGCCCTCCTCACTCTTAAGGGCGAGTTAATAGCGCTAGCCCGGGCCGAGATGTCTAGTGAGGAGGTAATAGAGAATGAAAAAGGGATAGCCTTCAGGCCGACCCGCGTTATAATGGAGCCAGGACTCTACCCCCGCATGTGGAAGAAGAAGGACGAGGGTCCCCCAGATGGGCTGTCGTGAGGGGGGCGATGAGGATTCTGCTGGGAAGTGGAAAAGCCTGGCGAGGAGAGTACTCCTCCTATTAGTCCTAGCCCTAGTAATGTGGGGCTACGAGTATTCTAGGGCGATAGCGGCGAAGATTAGCCCGGAGGTCCACTATACAACCCTCCTGTGGTTCGAGGAGAAGCTATTTGGAACCCCTCTAATCGTGTTCTTTCAAGCGCACAGGACAGCGGTCTTAGACTACTTATTCTCCGGTGTGTACTCGCTACACCCAGCATACATAGTACTACTCCTCCTATACCTTCTAGCGAGAAAGGAGAAGCTATACATCCACGCCATAATAAGTGTAGGGTTTGCCGGGCTCATAGCAGTAGTATGTTACGTGCTCTGCCCGGTGGCACCACCGTGGATAGCAGTACCCGGGATAACAAGAATACAGAATCCTATCCTGGTATACCTCGGAAGAGGCCATAGCATCGATCCCAACCCCTACGCTGCCATGCCAAGCATGCACGTGGCCTCAGCCGTACTAGTAGGGTACTATCTCATGAGAGCATTCCCAGGCTCGTTTATAGCGAAGATAATAACATATTTAATTATAATATTAATGCCGATAGCAGTTATCTATACGGGCAACCACTACCTCCTCGACGTTATAGCCGGCCTCATAGTAGCCTACGTAAGCTTAGAGATAGCGGATCTAGCTGTGGATAAACTCTCTCAGAGGCACCATGGGAACTTCCAGTGAATCGATACCAGCATTGCTAGCAATGACTAGTACAGCGCTCTCCCCTCTTCCGAGAGTAACGTTAAGAGCGTATGAAGTAGAATTAAAATTATTATTAAATATATTTATAGTTATTTTGCTAATAGTTAATGACTGCTCAATATCGGTTCCCGGCACCGGTATATAATGGCACCCACCGGATAGATTACCTATATATTCATAGTATATAATATCATTCCACGAAAAAATCTTTGTATCGAAGTAGGCACTGGTATTAGAGCACAGCTCTACTACATAATCTCCCTGCGTGCTTGAGACGTTGAATTCTAGATCTAAAGGAAGAATTATTCCTTTATTTGGAGGTAATTGGAAAGTATAGTTTTTATGTGCAATAATGGTAATATTCTCGGTGGAACTAAAATTTATTGAATTTTTATATTTATATGTAAGATAGATGTTTTTATTGTAATCAGTTTCTTCAAGCATGATTTGATTTATAGAAATATTTAATTTTATTATTGAGATAGAATATCTGGGAGCTGTTACTCCTTTAAGGAGGAGAGGTATTGGTATTGTATTATTTTTATATATAATTGATATATTATTTATATATAATATATCCTTGTTTTTTGTATTATTTATATATATTTTACAAATAATATTGTGTTGGTCGTACAGGCAAAAGCCCTTAATGTTATATGAGCGAGTTTCCTTCTCCTCTACTTGATTATTGGAGTAATTATATATTATGATTAATAGTGAAAATATTATAATTAATGTGAATACAGCGGTATATGTAATTTTTTTATTCATTATTGACACCGTTATCATCGTTTTAATTATAGCTGGTTGGCGCCGGGGGCGGGATTCGAACCCGCGCCCCCCAGACGGGGGAACGGGTCTCAAGCCCGTCCCCTTGGTCCGCTCGGGCACCCCGGCGCCCATCTAGACGGCTCATTGTATAATACTCGGGTGCTACGGGTTTATCTATAATTCTCCTCGTTCTAGGTGACTATCAAAAGGTCTATTGGTGATTTTTCAAGTACTTTTTTTGTGACGCTTCCTAGTATGAATCTTTCGAGCCCTGATAGTTTCCGCTTGCCGAGGACAACTAGGTCGTAACCGTTATCCACTGCGTACTCTACCAGCTCGTCGCCAGGCTCGCCGATTATAACATCGTAGTTTACTTTTAATCCTTCTCTACTCGCTTTTAGCTTCTCAGCAAGCTGCCCTAGTTTCTCCCTAGTTGCCTCGGCTAACGGAGAGGTGTCGATGATTTCCGGGGTTAGTAGTTCGCCTAAGAACACTGTTGGGGGAGGAACTACGGTAAGCAGGGTTAACTCTGCTTCCATCTTATAGGCTAAGTCCGCTGCTCTCTCGGCAGCTTTGAGTGAAGCATTGCTCCAATCTATCCCGACTAGTATTTTCTTATACACTTCCGCCACCGTCTATTAAGGTCGTGGTGCTGGTGGTATAAGTATGGCCCCTGTGAGGACCGCCACGCGCCCGAGCGTACTATGTGTGAGGAGGGTCCGTGTTACTGAGGGGCCATTCGGGGATGATGTAATCGAGGTAAACGGACTAGGCTATGGCGAGGTTATCCCCGACTGACCCAGTATGGCGGTGACGGTGGTATGCCTGTTAGGTGTAAGAGGTACGTGGTTGCAAGGGGCTATATAAGAGGGGAGGCGCCGTTAACGAAGAGCCTACGCGAGATTATCAATAGTGGAGGGAGGTTTCTGTGGAAAGATGAGATAAGCCGCCGGGTCGTGTTCAGGATTAGCCCTAAGAAGCTATTACAGGAGAGGTTTGACTTCGGCGAATTCACGTATGAATACAACCTTTTATGCATTGGTGTCGATAAACAATTATTATTAAGAAAAAAGAAGATAAAAATAATTAATAAGAGTGGCCGAAGGATCGTGGCTTATGCGGTGATAGCTGGAAGATACGTTTTACTAGAACTAAAAAATAATAAATTATATGTTAAAATTGGAGTGAAGAGCACAGTGGATAAACCACCGTTAATCCTCCCCCCGTCGGCATTCCTTCTGCGGTTAGAGGACTTAGCAGAAATCGAAGATAATTTAAATATAATAAGGGGAGAATTAATGGGTGGTGGAGGATGCAAGCCGCGGGAGCGGACTTCGTGATAGACATAATCATAGCCCTACTGGGCGGCGTACTTATAGGCCTCGAAAGAGAGAGAGCTCAGCTGAGGCCGGATAAGGAGCCGTCTAAAACCGCTACGATGCCGGGAATGAGATCCTTCGGCCTCCTTAGCATGTACGGGGCGACCGTCGCATACTTTGCAAAATACCTTGCCGGCGGACTATCGGGGGGCTCTACCATTCTGCCAATAGCCTTCTCAAGCTTCGCCCTGATAGTAATAGTCCATGCCTACGCTAGAATGGTTAAACAGAGGGTCCTCGGTATAACAACATACCTAGTGATGCTAATAACATTCCTAGTAGGTTTCCTCGCTGGCTTAGGACTACACTTAGAATCGGCCTCGCTCAGCGTGCTAGTCACACTTATACTAGCCCTAAAGTATCCGGCTGAGAGGATGGCTGCAAGCATAAGCTACAGCGAGATGCTAGCCCTACTCGAGGTAGCAGCCATATCCCTAGTCGTGGGCCCCATAGTTAAATCCTACGCGGAAGCGCAAAACGTTGAGATACTATACAAGGTCTATATATTCTTCACAATAATCCTAACAATATCTTTCATAAGCTACGTTGCCGCCCGAGTATGGGGCTCCAAGGGGCTACTCTATGCTGCGGCCCTGGGTAGCTTAGTTAACAGTGAGGCGACGATCAGCAGTGTTACATCAATAATATCGAAACTCCAGGATAAAGCCCTAAGAAGCAAGCTGTTATCAGCCACGACGAGGATAATACTCTCAATATTACAGGTCAAAAGCGCTGCACTTGTAATAGTAGCCTTCTACCTGTTCGCGGAGAATATACCTGTTGAAGCTATCCTGGCTGCCGGAATACTAACGCTTGCAGATATAATAGCTGCATTGATGGGGGTAGAATATGACGTCGGGGCTATGGAGGGTGTTAGAATAGAAGTTAAGAGCCCCCTATCTTGGAGCGTGGCTCTAAGGAGTGCAATAGCTTACTTTTTGCTTATACTAGTCTTCGACGCTTTGAGCAAGCTTAGCGGGACACTACCACTCGATCTAACCACGGTTATTGTCGCCGCCCTGGGCGGGCTCGCTAATGCCACTGCAACTATACTCTCCCTCGCAACCGTGTATTCATCAATAAAAGTGAAAATAATATTATTATCAATGTTTATATCCATTGCCACCGCTTCACTAAACAAGATCCTATACGCCGATACTAGCGAGCTAGCGAGGGACGAAGTCAACGTGATAATCAAGTGGAGCCTAATACTATCGTTGTTCCCTCTACTCGTAGGCATCCTTGTATACACAATCTAGACCTAGCCTAGTTAGAACTAGGATGTGGTGCGGGGGGTGGGATTTGAACCCACGCAGGCCTACGCCATCGGGTCCTCAGCCCGACCCCTTTGGCCAGGCTCGGGCACCCCCGCCTGCTCTCCTAGATACCCGGTGTATGGGTGAATATGGGCTCCGGTGTTTATAGAGGTTACGCGCCCTACTCCTCTAGTTCAGGCTCTTCTTCCTCGACCTCTAATAGTGCGAGTATCTCGTTTACAACTTTCTGTGCTTCCCTTCTCTCGCTGTTGCGTCCTTGGGAGATTATCCTGGATATGTTCTCCGAGATATACTGGTCTAGGTCTCCCTCGTATTCTATTATGGTCCTGCGCAGTACTATCGGCGTGGGCTCAGTGATAGCTCCTCTTATAACTGCTCTATGATCGACTGGAGTGACGAGGATCGCTCCCACGTCTAGGTCTCCGTACTTAACTCTGTAAACTACGTCCCCGGTGTCAGTCTCACCGAGTTTCTCGACAGTAAGCTGGATCTCGCCCTTCATGTATTCCTCAGCGGTTTCTATGGCTTCTTTTACTAGAGGCTCGATTTCTTCGTCAGGGACTCTTCTCCAAACTTGGATCGTTAGCGTGTCCAGCTTCCACTTAATATTAGGGGGTTCTACCTCGTATTCAACGATTATTCTAACAACATCACCTTTGTCCACGTGGAGTTTATTGACGAGGATTTCAAAGAGGAGCCTGTTAAGCTCTGCCGCCGCCTTAGCGACGTCAGAGTTACTCAGCCTCCCAGACTTCACCTCATCCCTTAATTGCGCGAATAGAACCCTTCTAACCTTGTCAGCGTAGCCTCCCGCAATTACAAGCCCGGATCTCAGGGTGTAAGGCATTATAAGACACCATATTGTCATTATTAGTTATCTGGACTTTTATGCTTTAAGAGAAAGCTCCTAGTATTTTAGCCCGACGGAAGGCCTACACCTATAATCAGCCCGGTGCCTACGGGCCCCACATGGTGGGGCCCGGATGAAGAGCCGACCACCGTCAGGCGGAGCCGCCTCTAGCGGTAATGACGGCGAGGAACACTCGAGGAGATGCTATAATTGTGAATACTGGAGGCCACACGTCCACTATCCTTATATAGGCTACTGCGTGTTACACCAGAAGTTCACAATGGATACTGATACATGTGATAACTGGACTCCTTTAAAAATAAGAGAAGGGGACTTCTACTGGTGTTCAACCTGCAAGACTAGAATAACAGGGGAGGAGGCCCGCAAGCTACTCGAAAAGGGCCATAGGGTGCATAGAGGCGCCTACGTTGACCCGGACGTTAGGGAGGAGCTATATAGTGTGTTTTAACCTATATGTGAGGTGAGTGGTGTAAATGGGGAATAGCCCGGATCTACTATTGTTAATTGGAGGCCCTCAGGGTGGGGGCATCGAGTCGGCTGGGCAAATCGCCCTGAAAACCCTCATCCTAAAAGGCTACTCTGTCATCGGAACAAGAGACTATAAGAGCAACATTATGGGAGCACATAGCTACTACACGATAAGGGCTAGATTCGACAGGCCGGGAGCCATAAGGTTCCCCGTAGATGCTGCGGTAGCACTGGATGCTGAGAGCATTCTAACGCACTTCAACGATGTTAAGCCAGGAGGTATTCTCGTCTATGATAAGGGCTCTCTGCACACAAAAATAGACGCTATCCAGCCAATGGAGCAGGCCCTTAAGGAGAGGCTCAAAAAACTATTCGCTGATAAAGGCCTCCCACCCATAGCGGAGTCCGCGATTAAACTAGCCGAGGAGAAGGGCGTACGCCTCATCCCTCTCCCTATGAGGCAGCTGGTAAGAAAGCTGGCAGAGATAACAGGGGCCAGTCTAACCTCGGTTGCACGAGCTGTAAACACTATTGGCCTAACAGCGATGCTGTATCTTATGGGAATAGAGCCTAGGTGCGTTGAAAAAGCGATCGCTGCACACTTTGCCGCAAAGAAGAAGGTTGTGGCAATCAACGTAGAGGCTTCCAAGCTAGCTGTAGACTATGTTGAAGAGAACTTCGGGGCTCCTAGCGAGTTTCTCGCCGACGGTCCTCATAGAGGGAAGAAAGTGATGCTAGCCACTGGCAACGAAGTCGTAGCGATGGGTAAGATAACCGGTGGCTTAACGTTCCAAAGCTACTACCCAATAACCCCTGCAAGCGACGAAGCAATATACATGGAGAAGTTTAGGTACCATCAACTAACAAGCGAGGCAGAAGCAAAACTCGGGACGCCGAAGCTGGGAACCGTAATAGTTCAAACAGAAGACGAGCTCTCAGCAATCATAATGGCCATCGGTGCGGCATCCGCCGGTGCAAGAGCGGCCACAAGCACGAGCGGCCCAGGCTTCGCCCTCATGAACGAGGCCATAAGCCTCGCAATAATGGCTGAAGTTCCAGTGGTCATCACGATATGGCAGAGAGGAGGCCCTAGCACTGGCCTGCCCACGAAGGAAGGCCAGCAGGACCTCCTACACGCCCTCTTCTCAGGCCATGGGGACAATCCGAAAATAATCCTTGCAAGCGGAGACCATGTGGAGGCCTTCTATGACGCTATTAAACTCTTGAACTGGGCTGAAAAATACCAGACACCGGCCATCCACCTTCTAGACAAGTACCTAGCAAGCACTACCACAGTCCTCTACCAGGACGAGATAGACCCCGGTAAAGCCGTTATCGAAAGAGGCTGGAGAATAGAGAACCCGACTACCGAGAAGAGGTACATGATAACAGAGACCGGCATCAGCCCCTTCATCCCAATAGGAGGAGACACAATGATCATAACAGGGCTGGAGCATACCGAGGAAGGCTTCCCAACGGAGGACCCCGTACTTAGGGACGAGATGGTCGAGAAGAGGAGGAGGAAATTCGAGACAATAGCGAGGGAAATACCGGCGGAGGAAAAAGTAGTACTGCACGGAGATCCCGACGCTAAAGTGACCCTCGTCTCTTGGGGCTCTACAAAACCAATAATACTAGAATCATTAAAGATACTAGAAGAGAAGGGAGTCAAGGCTAACTTCCTCCAGATACGCCTCTTCTACCCCTTCCCTGTTAAGGAAGTGCTAGACGTGTTGTCGAGAGCCGAAACCGTGATCAATATCGAGCAGAACGACTTACTCCAAGCAGCATTCCTAATCAGGGGGTTCACAGGCTACAATATTAAACATCACATCAAGAAGACTAACGGCCGAGCCTTCTGGGACACCGAAATAGCCAATGCAGTTTTAGAGATTCTTGAAACCGGGAAGAGAGAGGTGGTGGTGAAGGGTGGCGCGTAACTGGCTCGAATACAAGACCCCGGCCTGGGTACAGTGGTGCCCTGGCTGCGGCAACTACGGCATACTCGCCGCAGTACAGCGAGCAGTAGCAGAGCTCGACATTGACCCTAAAAAGCTAACAGTAATCTCTGGCATAGGATGCTCAGGCAGAGAAACCTATTACATCAAAGGCTCGAATATGCACGTTGTCCATGGAAGAGCTATACCAGCCGCGACTGGCGTGAAGCTAGCGAGACCGGACCAGACAGTACTAGCCATTGGTGGAGACGGTGACATGCTTGGAATCGGAGTCGAGCACTTCGTATCCGTGGGCAGGAGAAACGTTAACATAACAGTGATAGTACACGACAACTCCGTCTACGGCCTAACCAAGGGGCAAGCCGGGCCAACCCTGCCAGCATGGGTTCAAACAAAAGCCCTACCAGGACCCAACCTCCACGACAACCTAAACCCCCTGCTACTCGCCTTCGCTAGCGGGTACACGTTCATAGCCAGAGGATATGCCTACCACGTAGACCAGACCAAAGAGTTGATAAAACAAGCAATAGAGCATAAAGGAACAAGCCTAGTCCACATACTACAGCCATGCCCGACATACAACAATATAATGACAAAGCAGTGGTACGAGCAGAGGATCTACTACCTCCAAGAAGAAAACCCGGAATGGAACCCTCTTGTGACAAGCCAGCAGGACCTCTTACAGAAAATGCCGACAATACTAGAGAAGCTAGTTGAATGGGGTGATAGAATACCGCTAGGCGTATTCTACAGAAACATATCCAAGGACACCTTCGAGGAGCGCCTCGGAAAAATAATACTAAACTACCAGGAATACCCGCCTGGTAAGCGGCCGATAGCAATAGATGGTAAGCCCCTGGTCAACCCCTGGGAGGTCTTCAAGGAGAAAGTCATGCAAACCTAGCTTTCCCATTTTATTTTCCCCGTTAGAGATATGCCTAGGAAAAAACTAAGCGACTACATAGGCTCAGAGCCCCGTGCTAGGTGCCTGACAGAACAAGAAGTAAAGGTGATCGTTGAAAAGACAGTTGCGCAATTTTTACCGGGAATAATAGATAAAATAAATGAATTGTCGCGAGAGATTGCATCTCTGAGAAGCGAGTTACAAGATCTCAGGAAAGAGTGCTTACAACAAGCGAGCAGAGCAGGACGCTCTCTATCGTATAGAGAGAGGAAGAAGGGAAGTTTATTTGATAAAATAAAGATAATATTAAGTGAAAATGGATATGTTTTCGCCAGTCAGTTGGCGAGAGAGCTACGCATATCTCCAGCGAGAATACTAGACGTCGCAAGGGAACTCGACTACATACTAATAGACCTAGGTGGAGACTACGCAATAATAGATCCATATTCATTAGAGGAATTCAGCCAAATGCTATCTAGTATATCCTCGCCAGACCCCTTAGAAGCCTCCCGTCAATTAGGGAAGTACGCTACCCTATTCGAAAAGCTTAGAAGCGAATCCCTAGTGTTCTATGACGGGAGAGCTAAGAAATGGAGGATAATACGGTGAAAAACGAATTTATCGCATACAAGGCTAAAGCCGGTGATTTAATCCTAGTATACATAGCCGATAGGGAAGTGCTAGGCCGCTGTGAAGAGGACACTACGAGGGGAATCATATTAAAAGTCCCAGAATTTATGGGGAAAGGTCATCCTCTAAGCAGGGGTGATGCTATGAGGGAAATGCTAAGAAACCCTATTATCATCCTCTACGGAGAGAAAGTGGTAGAACTTGCCGTCGAACTTGGCCTAGTAGATCCGCAGAGCATACTAGATGTAAATGGCTTAAAGCATGTTCAAATATTCAAGTTTACATATTAGGTAAATAAGTGCTAGAAGAACCCTAGTATAGTCGAGACTATTACACAGCCTATTGAGAGGCTCCCCTATTAGTTGTAATGCCGGACAACGGTGATTGTTATGGGAGACATTGTAGTACTAGTAAAACCAGCCCTCAACCCAGACATGGTAAGGGCTAAGCCCGACGGCGCAGTCGATCTAGATGCTATTCCATTAAAGCTGGACGATATAGATGCAAACGCTCTCTTTGAAGCGCAAAAACTAAAGAAAACCCTTGGCGGGAAAATAGCCGCCCTCTTAATACTAACATGGGGTCCAGTTGCTAGGAGGCAAAAAGACCTGAGAATGGTTGCCCAGGAAGCACTTGCCCGGGGAGCAGACGAGGCCCATATCGTGGCCGACGATGAAATTATACCTGGGGATCCCGTGACAACGGCTTCAGCAGTAGTGGCAACGATCAAGAAAGCAGGCCTCAACCCAGACCTAATACTTGTAGCCGAGGCATCCATAGACCAGACTACAGGCCAGGTAGCGGGAAGAGTAGCGGCGAAACTCGGCTATCCCTACATAAGCTTCGCTAGGAAACTGGAGGTCAGCGATGGTAAGGTCATCGCTGAGAGGGACCTTGAGGAACACATAGAAGTTGTTGAAGCACCGCTCCCCGCTGTAGTCAGTGTAACCCAAGAGATCAACGAGCCCAGACCCCCAACGCTAATTCAAATTAGAAGAGCTGGTAAGAAGCCGCAGAACTACTATAAGATCTCCGATTTAGGAGATGTAAAGAAACCGGTCAAAGAGATACTAGAGCAAAGGATACTCACAGTCGCTAGGAAACAAATTATCATTGAGGGAGACACGCTTGAGGAAATTGCTGAGAAGCTAATAGAAGCCCTCGAAAAAGAGGGTGTCCTGAAGATCTAGAGGTGGTGAGCAATGGCGGGAGCTCTAATTGTGGGTTCTAGTATTCAGGAGATCCGAGAGGCCCTTGGAGCCGTCTCTTCCTTAGAAGGAGAGAAGGTAGTGCTAGCCTATGGAAAGGCCGCTGAAAATGAGGCGCTATCGAAGCTAGGAGTTAAAGTTTACAAGCTGAATAGCAGTCATCCAGATCACATAGTGAAAGCGGTAGAGCAACTATTCGAGAAGTTCAAGCCGTCTATAATAATAGGCTGGATAACTAAGAACAATAGAGCAGCCCTATCTTACTTCGCAGGCCTCCACGATATCCCCATGGCTACCGATGTAACAGAGCTAGGGATTGAAGGCGACCATGTAGTATACAAGAGGGGTTTCCTTAGCGAGAGAGCTATAGCAAGGGAAAAGATACCGACGCCAGCAGTGGTCCTGATAAACCAGAAAGTCTTCGCTCCAGTAGAGGCTGAAGCTTCAGCGCAAGTCGAAGAAATACACGTTGAAGAGGAGAAGGTAGTTTTAAAAGAAGTAAAACCCAAGATGCTCAGCGGTATTAACCTTGAAGATGCTGAAATAATAGTTGGAGTCGGGAGAGGTTTCAAGAAGAAGGAAGACCTCCAACTAGCCTTCAAGCTCGCGGAACTACTTGGAGCCCAGGTTGGAGCGTCGAGGCCAATAGCAGCAGATTACAAGTGGCTACCAGAGGACGCATGGATAGGTATCAGTGGTAAGAGAGTCGCACCAAAACTCTACATCGCCATAGGTATCAGTGGTGCCCCGCAGCACATGGCCGGAGTCATGAACTCAAAGATCATAGTAGCGATTAACAAGGATAAGTCGGCTCCAATATTCAAGCAAGCAGACTACGGAGTAGTAGCTGACCTCTACCAATTCCTACCAGTACTGATTAAGAAGCTAGAGGAGAGGAAAAAGAAGTAGTGAGTATTAACTAACACAGCTAACCCACTCTTTTTCCCCAAACGATAGAGTCCTCTCCGGTAGTACAGCATGGAGGCGGTTGGCTGCGAGTTCATACCGGGATTATTAGCGTCTCTCGTAACAATACTCCTACTAGTTCTATTCCTACCCTTCAAATCGAAGAAAGTTGAAGAGAACCTCGAACCGTTCTTTCTGCTAATGGGTCTTATAGGCGTGTCAGTAAACTACTACTATCACGTGATCTCGTCACAGGAGATAATCGAATTAGCCAAGAAGGCTTCGATAACGCCAGTATCTATTTCTGGCACTCCTATTGGCATCACGCAGGTAGTATTCATCTTCGGTCTAATATTCTACTATTATCATAGGAAAATATATAATGGAATCAACTGGATGATCCGCAAACTCGGATTCTACACCTTCGTCCTAGTATTCGTGATCATCTTCGGCTTAATATCGAGCCTAATATCTGTAATAGTAACAGCCGTTATTCTCGCAGAAATAGCCGCCGCCCTCAAAATAGAGCGCAAATATAAGATAGAATTCGTAGTTCTAGCATCATTCTCAGTAGGCCTTGGTGCAGCACTCACCCCTGTGGGAGAGCCTCTATCAACAATAGCGATATCAAAGCTAAATGAGAGCTTCGACTTCCTACTCCGGATACTAGGCGTTTACGTAGTAGCTGGTATCCTAGCAATCGGCGTCTATACCGTGTATAGATTGAAGAAGAGTGGCGCCAAGGTCTATGGAGTCGAGGCAACTTACGGAGAGACGCTCAGGGGCGTAGTCGAAAGAACTATCAGGGTGTATATTTTCGTGGCGGCACTAGAACTATTAGGCCACAGCTTCTCATACCTGGCAGTATGCTACTTCAACAAGCTACCTCCATGGGCTCTATACTGGCTCAACACCATAAGCGCAGTAGTCGATAACGCTACACTAACAGCTGCCGAGATTAACAAGGCCATGACGATTGAGCAGATAAGAAGCGCACTAATGGGCCTGCTAATCTCTGGCGGCATGCTAATCCCCGGCAACATCCCCAATATAGTCGCCGCGGGCAGACTAAAGATTACAAGCAAGGAATGGGCCAGAGTAGGGGTTCCCTTCGGCCTAGCGCTACTCATCGTCTACTTCATAATACTAGAAGTACTAAAGATACACATCTCAATATACTAGAAATGGGGGCGTGAACGGTGAAACCTCTGGAAAGGATCCTCGTTCCCGTCGATCTCTCGCCGGTAAGCGAGGAGCTAGTAAGACTAGCAGGGAGGCTCGCCCTCCGATACGGCAGCGAACTCGTGCTCTTCCACGCAATTGATAACTTAATAGTAGAGCATGTCGCAGCTGGCTTCAACCCAGACAAGGTGATAATGGACCTGGAACAAAGGGCTAAAGCAAAACTCGAGGAACTAAAGAAAATACTAGATGACATGAACGTCCCAGCTACTATCTACGATGAAATACCAGTTGACGACCCGGCTATCGCAATTAACAACGCCGCCGTTAAGGCTGGTGCAACTGAGATAATCATAGCGAAAAGAGGGTGGAGGTTACGCAGGTTTTCACTCGTAGGCTCAACTACTAAGGAACTCGTAAAGATAGCTAGAGTACCAGTGATCGTCTACCACTCGTACTATGATCGAGAGTCGAAGAAGCCAGCGATAGTAGGCGACGAGAATATAACTGACAAGCTACTTGTCACCGTAGATAAGAATACCACGAGGGAGTTAATCGAGTACTCAGTAAACCTAGCTTTTTACTATGAAAGCGAGGAAATCTATGTACTACATGTTATGGAGGAGGGTGAGAGCGATGAAAAATATAATAAAATATTAGAAGATATTATTAATAGTTTCAAGAGTAGAGTGCCAGGTAAGGTTAGGAGAATCCTGTTAAAAGGAGGAAAAATAGGTAAAATAATAGTTAAAATGGCTGAATCACTTGAGACCACGATAATCGCCGGGCGGACTCTAGTAAGGAGCCCTCTCGAATACATACTGGGTACAACCCTAGATCATATAATAAAACTCTCAACTAGACCAGTAATTGTATATCCCATACATAGCCCAGAGTAACCCAGGGGGCCGATGACTGGAATATTGCGAGAGAGGGACCGAGAGACTAGTGACGACGGGTGCAAGCAAGGAGGCCTAATCAGGGAACTAATAGAAGCAATAATATATAATACATATAAATATTTTGATAAAAAGGGAACGTTGAATAGTGATGGGCGGAAGGCAGTCGCGAGGATTCTTAAAATGAGTAAAAACGACAGGCAAAGACAATACTTGAAGAGAGTACTAAGAATGCCGACCTATGAAGAACTGTTAAAAGTATATAATATTTTATTTGAAGAATGTATTTATGGGGATTGATTATGAGAAAGACGATATATTCCATAATATTAATTATTATTTTTTTATTACTTTTTATTATTTCATTGAGCATTGGGGCTGTGCGAGCAATCACATTATCAACACTAATCCACGCCCTCGAGACTGGTAGGGTAACAGGAGTTATACGATACAGGTTGGTCAGGTCCTTGGCATCTATTATACTAGGCGCCGGGCTAGGGCTATCCGGGTTAACTATGCAGTACGCCCTTAGAAACCCTCTAAGCGACCCCTATCTTCTAGGCGTCTCCGCTGGGGCATCTCTAGGCATATTGCTTGCAGTTATTTATGGGAGCTCATATTCTCCGGCGCTGATCTATGGCGTAGCATTGTTCTCGGGTATAGTTACATTCCTCGCTGTCGTAGCGATAGGGGCTGGAGCTGGGGGGTCTCCTTCAGCGCTTATAGTATCTGGGGTGTCTGTTAGTTATGCGCTCTCCGGGGTTTCAATAATGCTCTTTATTAAAAATATAAATAAAATTAATATGACATTTATATGGTTGTTTGGGACAATCGCTTATGTTATCCCGATTTACTTGATTTATAGTTCATTAATATTATTTATTATTATTATTATATTAATATTTAATTCAAGTAGAATATATTCCCTAATATTGGGAGATGACGTCAGCGAGTCAATGGGGGTCGATGTGAAGAAGACCCGGTACATAGCTCTCCTATCATCGGGGGCAGTAGCGTCAGCAATGGTCGCTTTAGCGGGTCCAGTGGGCTTCATAGGTCTCGCCGCGCCATGGATAGCTAGACTGATGTATGGAAGCAAGTACACCACCGTGCTTGCTTCAAGCATGGTGATTGGGGCGATACTAGCCCAGATCTCTGATATAATGGTTCGAATCATAGGTGGTGCCCAGGAAATACCGTTAACCGCTTTCACCGCACTCTTCGGGGGACCCCTACTCTTCTACCTGACGAGGAAAACAGGGTGGTAGACGGAATGAACTGTGTATTGGAGGGCGAGAATGTTAGCGTTAAAGCTAATGGTAGAGTAATACTTGACAATGTCTCCTTCGCTTTCGGCCCCGGGCTTAACGCGGTAGTCGGCCCTAACGGTGCCGGCAAGAGCACCCTATTGAAGGTAATAGCAGGCCTCGCAGACTACACGGGTGAAATAAGGTTTTGTGGTTCGAGAATAGAAAGTCTCCGGGGTAGTGTGTCATATATGCCGGCGACCCCGGTAGTAGACCCGCTTGCAACGGTTCGAGACGTTCTAGAGGCAGGCCTCTATGGTACTAGTCAGAGCGTAGAGGGAGCGTTAGGGGTCCTCAAAGAATTCCTGCCTCCAGAGTATTCTAGTAGAAGGTTCCTAACACTCAGTAGTGGTGAGCAGAGGCTAGTATGCATTACAAGAGCTCTGGCTAGGAACTCTAGGGTAGTACTATTAGACGAACCTCTCTCTTTTCTCGATGTTAAGAACCAAGTAAAAATATTAAATTATATTAAAAAATATACTAAAAAGTTCAACACTATAGTGCTCGCCGCAATCCATGAAATACACTACTTACACGCATTTCAAAGAATTATGCTACTAGACAGGGGAGTAACATATTTCCAAGGCACTACAAATGATTTAAAACGCGAATTAATAGAAAGAGTCTATGGTTTAAAAATACTCGAAGTAAATGAGAATGGATATCGTGGTTTTATTCCAATAATAAGTTAATATTAGAGAATTTAAATTAGCCTTATTGCTTCCAGACACTGGAGGTGCTCTATAATATTAGAGAGTATTTCGGTAAAAGTCTCAGCCTTAGAGTATATATAGGGGCTCTTCTCTGAAAGCTTCTTGCTAGCCTCACGGATCCTGTCAAGAAGGGCAGTAGTGTTATCCAACCCGGAACCCTCTAATATATATTTCTTTATTTTTAAAAGTATTTGTATAATATTGTTGATTATCATGGCTGCTTCATCCTGGGGCAAGTCTATTTTTATGCTATGGAGGGTTTCGATTGTTCTTAGTGCTATCTTTGTTAGAGTCCAAAGATCCTTTGAAATTAGTTCATATAGCAACCGCTTTATTATTTCATTATTCTCTTGAATGATTGAGCTGTCTTGTAATATTGCTCTCGTAATATCATTATATGCCTTGAGGGATTCATCTAGCAAGTTTCTAGTATCAATAACTAGCTCTTTTTTGACTCCTTTATCGAGATACTCTTCCACACTACTTAAGATAAGAGTTAGATTTTCTATAAGTCTTGATAATAATTTAATTATTTTTTCATGGGTTTCTATATTTTCTATATATATTATTATTTTATTGTCCCTTATCTCATGCTCAGTTCCAGGAAGATCTCGGAGAGCCAGAATCAGTTTATTCACTGTTGTCGCTTTTAGCTGGTTAAGATCCACTACTATTTTTTTATAATTAATAAAATATAAACATTTTATAATTTTTAATAAGGTGTCTTCCGGAATGTTATCCACAGATAGTTCGAATGTACTTATTTCATCTTCAAAATTTTTAGGTCTTATTATAAGATAATGGTCTTTTAATTCAACAATCACCGTGTCGCCTGGCTTTAAACCCACCCTTTTAACCCACTTCTTGGGAAGTGTTACGATCAAGGAGCTGGTGCCTAATCTTTGAACCCTTCTCTCCTCTGAAGACCCGTGTGCCACCCCCAGACCCCTCGTATATATGCTCTACCTTATGAATATATGTTTAGAAGTAGTACATGTACTAAGCTAATAAAGCCGCTAACAAGAAGGGTCAATGAGAGGGATGCAATATCAGCCGACAACCGATACTTGGAGACCCTAACAGAGCGCTGCTCTCAAAGCCGGTTATGGCTAAAGGCTGCGAGCTATGCTTTACAGGAGCTAAGAGCGTGATATTTATTACCGGGCTATGCGACGACGGATGCTACTATTGCCCAGTTAGCAGGGATAGACTCAATAGAGATGTATTTTATGTCAACGAGGTCCCAGTCTCAACAGTTAGCGAGGTAATCCTCGAGCTAGCCCGTAGCGGGTCTCGGGGAGCTAGTATAACGGGAGGAGATCCACTAGTTAGAAGTGATAGAACGGTTAAACTAGTGAGAGCAGTCAAGGAGCACTTTGGCGGCAATTTCCACATTCATCTTTATACCAGCGGTAGATATGCGACTATTGACGTGCTACGGGCCCTTGACAAGGCCGGGCTAGACGAGATAAGATTCCACCCCACTAGAGCAGAATTCCTGTCGAGGGCAAAAGCAGCTAAAGAGAATACAAGCATGGCTGTCGGCATCGAGGTGCCAGTAGCCCCACACATAGAAGAATGGGTCAAGGATATAATCATGAGGGCTAATTCGCTCAGTCTCGACTTCGTAAACCTAAACGAGATGGAGTTCGTAGAGCCAAATGCCAGAGCCCTTCTTGCCAGAGGGCTAAGGGAATCTCCCACTAGGCCATTTACAGTTAAGGGGTCTCTCGAAACAGCCATTCGGATAATAAGCTGGGCCAAGGAGAGCGTGGAGATACCGGTTCACTTCTGCCCCGCCACCTTCAAGGATAATATTCAGACTCGGAATAGGCTCGTGATAGCTAGTCTCCGGGATCTAAGGTGGAACGAGGAACCATTAGCTTCTGGCACCCTGCTAGAGTACTCGTGTATAGCTGGGAAAGGAGTACTAGTTAAGAGGGAAGTATACCCTACCCCCAATAGGCGCCCCATTGTGGCTGAAGAGGTAGTCGGTGACTGCTCGGACTAAACATTTAGGCTCGAAGAGCTAACACGCCCGATCTCTCGGAGAGGAAAACTTGGCCAGGATCCGGTATAGGCCTCCGAGAGGCTTCCGCGATTTTACCCCGGACATAATGATTCTAAGGAAGCAGCTACTATCAAAGCTTGAAACCGTGTTCCAGAGGTACGGTTTCGATCCAATAGACACGCCGGCCGTCGAATACTGGGAAACCCTAGCTGGCAAGTACGGCGAGGAAGCCGAGAGCAGGCTCATCTGGAGGTTCCGGGATCCCTGGAGCAACAAGGACTACGCCCTGAGATACGATCTAACAGTGCCACTAGCCAGGTTCATTTCCAATCACCAGGACCTACCCCTGCCTTTCAAGAGATACCATATAGGCCCCGTCTGGAGGCATGAGGAACCACAGAAAGGGAGGTACAGGGAGTTTTACCAGTGCGATGCAGACATAGTGGGATCCCCCTACCCGGAAGCGGACGCTGAAATAGTAAATCTAACCGTCGACGCGCTCGCAGTGCTGGGCTTTGAGAAGGGCTATAGGGTTAGGCTGAATGACAGGAGGCTCCTAAGGGGGATCTATGAGGAGGAGCTGCAAATCGAGAATCCCTTACCAGTTTACAGAGCTGTGGATAAGCTGGATAAGATAGGGTTAGAGGGGGTTAGACGGGAGCTGGATAAGCTCGGATTGGAAGAGAACAAAATACTAAAAATTATTGAATTATTAAATCTCAGAGGGCACCCGGAAGAACTCATATCACTCATATCCAGGAAATACCAGGGTAACAAGGACGTCGAAAGCGCACTGGATCATTTATCCCAAATACTAGACCTCGTAAACACTCCAGGCTTCGTCGAATTAGACTTAAGCCTCGTGAGAGGACTAGATTATTATACAGGCCCAATAGTCGAGGTAGTCCTAGATAAACCCAGAATAGGAAGCGTCGCTGGAGGAGGAAGGTACGATAACCTAATACAATTATTCCTGGGCAAACAAATGCCAGCTACTGGGGTAAGCGTCGGAATCGAGAGAATAATAGACGCCGGCCTAGAGCTAGGAATCTATCAGCTAGCCAGGAAAACAATCGCCAAGGCCCAAGTTATAGTCCTAGATCCGGCATATTACAAGTATGCATGGAAAATAGCAAACTTGTTGAGATCGCTCGGAATAAACACTAGGATAGACCTTTCGCGCGCAAAAGAGAGAACACAAAGGAAAAAGGCGCTACGCCAAGGAATCCAATATCTAGTCTTCATCGGAAAGAAGGAGGCCGAGTCCGGCAAGGTCACGATATACGACTCGGCGACAGGGAAGAGAACAGAAGTGAGCGTTGACTCGCTGAGCCCAGAAATGTTCTAGGCTAGTGGTTTCTCTCATTCTATCCCGTTTTACTAATTCTCACATGCAATCTACGTATCTTTTAAGTGGGGGGAAACTTGTTTCCCACATGGTGTAAGGGTATTGGCTCCTCAAAAAAGGTATGTAATATGGCTAGAAGAGGCGGGCAAAGAACTCCACGAGAAAGTGGGTGGTAAGGCGGCAGGACTAGGAGAAATGATCAAGGCTGGCATCCCCGTGCCGCCAGGATTTGTGGTCACCAGTGATGCCTACAAGGACTTCGTCCTCGAAACAGGGATAGCCGGGTATATCAAGCACATACTAGAAACCGTGATTGTTAGCGGTAAGCCGCAGGAATACGAGAAAGCCAGCGAGCTCATCCGAAGCAAGTTCATGAGAGCAACAGTCCCCCACGCCATCAGGGAGCAGATAATAGAGGCATACCGTGAACTCGCTAAGAAGACCGGAGTGGAGAATC